>JAKACS010000542.1 GCA_021821235.1 Bacillota bacterium | reverse complement strand
AAGAATTGCAAATTTCCGTAGTAGACGTACCCGGTCATGAGCGCTTTATCCGCCAGATGATTGCTGGTGTTGCAGGGATTGACCTTGTTGTTCTTGTTGTTGCAGCAGATGAAGGGGTTATGCCGCAAACCCGTGAGCACCTGGACATTCTTGGGTTCCTGGGCATCCGTTCAGGAATTATAGCGATTACAAAAATTGACAGGGTGGAGGAAGACTTCATCGAACTTGTGAAAGACGACATTCTTGGAGAGCTTAAAGATACGGTTTTTGAAAATGCGCCTTTTATGATGGTTGATAGCCTTTCTAAAAAAGGAATTAGCGAATTGAAAGAAAGAATCATTGACACACTGAAAGAGCAAGAAATGCGGGACGTTAAGGGGGCATTCCGGCTGCCAATCGACCAGGTATTTACCGTAAAAGGCCAGGGCACTGTTATTAGAGGCACGGTTTACGAGGGAACAGTCGAAGAAGGACAGCAATTAAGAGTCTTGCCATCGGGGCTCGAAGTAAGGGCTCGTCAGCTTCAGGTTCACCATCAGCCTGCCAAAAAAGCGTTCGCGGGTCAGCGGGCTGCCATTAATCTTTCTGGGATATCCAGAGATGAACTTGAACGGGGAGAAGTGCTAGTTTCATCTGAACATTTTATCGTTACCAATACAATAGATGTTGCAATAAGAGTGGTGGAGGATCTCGACCACCTGGTAAAACAAAGGACACCGATTAAATGCCATATCGGGACTGCTGAAGTAATGGGACGGATTGTCTTTTTTGACCGAAACGAACTAAAAGAAGACAATGGGGAAATTCTTTGTCAGCTGCGTCTTGATGAAAAGATCGTCACTAAACGAGGAGATCGGTTTATTGTTCGCAGGCCAAGTCCGCAAGAGACGATCGGAGGCGGTTGGGTAATCGACCCGCGTGGAAACAAGTATCGTTTTGGCCAGCAGACAATGGAGGAGTTGGAAAAAAAGAAAGCAGGAACCCCGATCGAAAGAATGAACGCTGCCTTATATGAGGCAAAAAGCCTGACGATCGAAGAGCTTATTAAGCGGACAGCACTGGATGAGCAATCTATTTTAGCCAATCTTAAAGATGATCAGTTTATCAAAATTTCTAATAAAGAATATGCCTTGACATCAGTCATTGACTTTATCGAAGAAGATATCAAAGATCGACTGGAAGACTATCATTCGGGAAATGCAATGCGTACGGGCATGTACAAAGCTGAATTGCTGCAAACTTTGCAAACAGCATTCTCGAGATCATTGCTGGAATTCATAATCGATAATGGCATTAGCAAGGGCTTATTTGTGAAAAAAGACCAATATATCTCTCTTTCCGCATTTTCTCCACATGTCCCAAAAAGTTGGGAAAAACGGACAGAAACTCTGGTCAATGAACTGAAAAAGGACGGCTTGCAGGTGGCCTATTTGAATGATTATTTAAAAAAAGCAGGCATTCCTGACTCCATTTCCATAGAACTAAAACGATTCTTGGAAGACCAGGGAGTAATTGTGATGCTAGATGACCAATATGCCTGGTATGGAGAACATTTTGCAGAAGCTGTCCGGAAGTTAAAAGACCATACAAAGGATGAATTTGAAGTTTCACAAGCCAAGGAAGCAGTAGAGTTATCACGTAAGTATTTGATTCCATTTCTTGAACGTCTCGATTCACTAGGATATACAAAAAGAATCGACAACAAGAGGATCTGGAAAAAGAAATAACCAGAAGAACAGCAGAAGCCAAGAGAAGGGGTTCTGCTGTTCTTTTCATCATGTATTTGTTTACATAACATTATTATTGTCAATAGTTTAAAATTAATACGGCTCACTTATTCTCCAAAAAAACCTTCATATACCTTCGAGACATCCGCCCTTAATTTTTCAACTTGGACGATCCTTGCCTCCCTAATATATTCTCTGCCATCTGCATACAGGACGAGAACAGGTACTGTGAACACCATTAGGAATCCAGCAATTTCGGTGACCTTCCCCGCATTAACCAGTCCTGTCTCGATTTTAGGAAAATCTTTCAAAACATCCTCGACCTGAGGAAGCAATCCATGACAGACACTTCAACTATCGGTTAAAACGTAAATAAAACTTAATTCGTTTTCGTTGATCAACTTTGTAACCTCATCCATGGATGTTAATTCCTTCATCTGAAATAAACTCCTTTCTTTAAAATAGAATAGCCACTTGAACTTTTATCATACTAAAAAAAGGGGAAAGGGTATAATAATAAGGAGGAGTGATCGTATGGGAAATACTTGGCATGAACGTTTTGGTTCAGACCAATATATTTATGGGGAAGAACCAAATCAATTTATCAGAGAACAGTTCCACAGACTGAAAAAGGGTAGCAGTATTGTCGCGTTTGCAGAAGGCGAAGGACGAAATGCAGTATTTATTGCGAGGCAGGGGCATCATGTTACAGCATATGATTATGCGGAAAATGGTTTGAGTAAAACTGAGGCGTTAGCAAAACGGTATGAGGTGAAATTGTCAACGGAGCTAAAGGATTTAACACGAGACTCAGTACCCGTTGAAGAATTTGAAGCAGCCTTTATGGTGTTTGGGCATTTTAGTAAAAACGATCAAAAAAACGTGATCAACAAATTGATTTCCACTGTCAAACCAGAGGGGATCATCATGTTTGAAGTATACTCAGAAGACCAAGTGAAATACGGTACAGGCGGACCAAAGTCCGTTGATATGCTTTATAACCCATTTGATGTATTGCAATGGATTAAGGACTATCATGTTATTCATTTTTTTTATGGAGAGCAAGAAAGAGTAGAAGGAGAATTGCACAGGGGAACTGGTCATGTTATTCAGGTGATCATCAAGAAATAAAAAAAGAATAATTTGAGAACCAACGTTCGATAAAATGAAATACGAAAGAGCTCCTGGGCCTCCAGGAGCTCAGCCAGATTGCAAAAGTGTATGATTAATGATGCTCCTTATAGTTTGTGAATATTTCACCATCAGTATCGCTGTATTTGATTTCTACTTCTGTATCATCAAAAAACCATGTGTCATTGGATTCAACATAAAAGGTTATTCCGTTCAGTTCCTGCTGTTCGGCAGCAACGGCTGGAGCTTCTAGCGAGAATGCTAAGCTGTAGCCTTTATTCTTGTCACCAAACCCTGCATATTGAGGATAAAGGCGGATGTGAAACGGTTTTGAAGTATCGAATTCTCTTTCAAACCATTTTAATGCTTCTTGATCAATTTTGATTGTCATCTTGGCACCATCCTTTCGTTACCTATATTGTATAGGTTGGAAGCTATCTTTTTCCATGCTTTATGTCACAGAAAAAAAGATGTCATAAAAGGTTCAATATTTCACTAAAGGAATTCGATGGATTTTTATAAAGAAAGCTCCTTAAACCGGAGCTTTCAGGCATTATTATTAACGATTTTTTCCTTTGCGCAAAACTTC
>JAKACS010000541.1 GCA_021821235.1 Bacillota bacterium | reverse complement strand
AGCTGTATTTAATGGCCCACAATATGAAAATTATTCCGGCGAAAATATATAGCATTCCGCCAAAAAAACCAACCAATCGAGGGCTGTACCATTCTAATGCTGTTCCAGTAAGAAGCATGGAGATCCTTATGAAAGTGTTCGAGATCATGGACGTTAACCCAAAATACATTCCGTGCCACTTTGAAGGTATAGTTTCCATTGCTACCGTATCAACGAGTGTGTTTCCAATTCCGCTGAATATAGCTGTGATTCCAAAAAGCAAAGCTGCTACCCAGAAAAATTTGCTCTGGCTTATGGCAGAAAGAATGAATCCTTCACCGATCATGCACAGGAATACAAAAAGCAAATAACGGGTTTTTATTAACCTGGTTAACATTGGACTGATAATCAGGCCTAATCCAAGAATACTATACAAAATGCCGACTCCTAAATCTTGCATGCCAAATGTTTCTACAGCATATACGCTTAACAATACGTTTTCTATGCCGTTAATCAGTGGTATGATCATTTCAAACAGCATAAGCATGATAAGGAAAGAAGAAGTGGCGATAACCGGTAACAGGTCCAGGTAACTTTCCCGTTTTTCTGTCTTAATAAACTGTGGCATTGTCTCCTGCCCTGTTTTAGGCAAAGTCGAAATAATCCAGCCGGCGCCTAGAAATGATGCAATGTTGATAAGAAAGGCAGCTTTTGCCCCGAGGAAATATGAAACAATCCCGCCGCTGAAAGCTCCGATTACTAATACTAATCCTATCAATACCTGTTCCCATGCATTCACTTCCTTTAAGTTTTTAGCGGACACGAGGACCGGAATACTAGATTTCCTGATCGGTGAATAGATAGCCTCCCCGGAAGCGAGGAAGAAGGACGCTGTATACACAATCCACATATCATCTGCACTGTTGATTGCCAGAAAAGATAAAGCAATAAATGCTCTTGCGATATCTGTTATGACCATCACGCTTTTTCGGCCCATTTTTCTTGAGAGGCTGCTGCTGATTGGACTGAACAGCAAAAAAGGAATCATTCTGAGGGCCATCGTTATCCCGACAGCGAGACCTGACCCTGTCATCTGAAGTATTAATGTCAGCAGGGCAACCTGGCTGAAGCGGTCTCCAATACCATTTATAACCCCGGCAAGGAAAAGCTTTCGATACCCCTTTTCTGTTTTTAAAGTATTGAACATATTATCCCTCTTTATGTAGTAGAATCTAAACTCGCAAAGTGAAATCGGCAAATAAGCCTTGAGATAACTCGGAAGCCATTTAATCCAATTTACTAGTTTTTTGTGATTTTAATTTAATTATCCTATGCCACTTAGCTATTATAAATGGACTTCGTTATGAAAGGAACAGAGTTTGTCGAAAAATCATGTAAACGATATTTGTGAAAATGAAAGAGAGTATTCAAAAGAAGTGGAAGAACTGGAATTAAGGACAGCTGCCGGCAAAGGGACCTCTTTGCCGGCGGTTTTTTGGTTACATTGCCACAGAAGATTTAACATGTGCATTTTTTCATGAATTCTGTTACCATTCATAAAAATAAACAAATCACATAAGAAGGAGGTCAGCTTATGAGAGATGTCACTCTTTTGGATATATATGAACACCATATTGCCCAAAAGTATTTGAAACGTTCTGGAATGGCGCATGCGATCGCGGTTGCCTATCATGCATTCCAGCTTGCAAAGGAGCATAAAGTGGATGTTGATATTGCTGCCAAAGCCGGATTTCTCCACGATATTGGCCATTTCACCTGGTACAGGAACGGAAAGTGGGACTACGAATTATACCGTAAGAATGATATCCATCCGATAAAGGGGGCAGAACGAGCCCATAAGCTCCTGATTAGACTGGGTGAAAACCCCGTACAAGCGAAAGCCACTTCACTTGCTATCCTTTTCCACACAGATTCTTTTTTGCCTTCAAATGACATAGTCCGTACACCACTGCAAAAAGTTGTAAAATGGGCGGATGAAAAAGATGAAGAAGAAGGGGGTACACATCATTACCGTATAATAGATCATAACCGGGCACAAAAAAGTATAATCCGGCTTGACAAAATGATTGACGAGGAATTATCGAAACGGGCGGACGAAGGGAACACCAACCCGTCTAATTAAAAATAGGGAAGGGCACCGGATCTGCTCCGATGCCCTTTCATTTAATTATAAAGCAGAGGGTTTCCGAAGCTTATAAAACCTCCAAACATCCTTGATAATGATTTTTACCACTGAATAAAGCGGTATGGCGATCAGGATTCCAATGAAACCATACAATGAGCCGGCTGCAATCAAAATCAGGATGACGGAAATCGGATGGATGCTTAGCTTCTTCCCCATGACCTGCGGGGTGACTAGATTGCCCTCCAACTGCTGCACGATTACCAGTACAAGCAATACCTTCAATGCCATAAGCGGACTGTTCGTTAAACCAATGAACAGTGCAGGGATAATCCCCAAAAGCGGGCCTAAAAAGGGAACGATTGTTAAAAACATTGCGAAGATCGCAAGCAACAGAGCGTAGTCTAAACCGATGATCAAATAACCAATGAACATTAAAATTCCGTCAACAACTGCGATGATAAATTGCCCTGTTACATAGGTGAACAACGTTTTATCGATATCCGTTAAAATTTTGTTTCCTTCCTGTACATGTTCACGAGGTAAATGCTTTAAAATGTAAGGTCGGAGCTTTTCATCATCCTTCAAGAAAAAGAATGCCAGAAAAGGGACTACTACAAGTACGGTTGCAATACTTGTAATCAAGGAGAATAATGTCATCAGATTTTCCCCTAGATTTTGAGAAATCTTGCTTAAATAATTCAGA
This sequence comes from Bacillota bacterium, assembly GCA_021821235.1. The sequence goes on along the minus strand of JAKACS010000541.1, from coordinate 625 downwards.
GCCCTCTGTTTGATTTCCTCTGTTTTAATAATACCTATGTTGTTATCATCGATGACTTTTTGAGATTCATCGGTGATCTCATCCATTTTTTCAGGAAAATTTTTACTCAAGTCGCTGATTTCATCTCCCAATAAGGAGCCCGCAAAATAAGCCAATCCTGACATTAATCCTGCCACTAGAGCGAACACAATGAAGATACTGATGATTTTAGGCACATAGCGGCTAATCCATTGAATCGGCTTGCGAAATAAATAATACATTAGGCCTGAGATCAGCACCGGAAAGAATATAGCGATGATAAAATTTTGCAGAGGGGAGACAAAGTAATCAATTTTACCAAAAAGAAAGATGATAAGAAGAATCAGAATTATCCCTGTCGCATGCTTAAAAAAAGGCCGTTGAACCCACATTTCTTTACCCCCTGTTATCGGTTATCTCCTATTTACATACCTTAAAGGACGATTTGTTAAACAAAGGTTGTCATATATAGGACAGCTGCAACATATCTTTATAAAAAATTGCCAGTTTGGTTGTTTATATTACGGGTAAATATTCAGATCTATGAAAATTGTTTGACAGCATTTGCCAATGGTCATCTTATGTGTAAAGGGGTCTAGGAATGGTT
>JAKACS010000540.1 GCA_021821235.1 Bacillota bacterium | reverse complement strand
GAATAATAAGGGGTTTTTTGGCTGTTTGCCTATTGGATTGGTCCGCCTTTTTCGGCAATTTCCTCGGCAACCTCTGTGAATTTTTTGAAATTTTCACGGAATTTCGTTGCCAGTTCTCTTGCTTTTTGTTGATAACTTTGTGGATTTGACCACGTTTTTTGCGGCTGTAATACTTCATCGGGTACGCCAGCGACATGAACGGGAATATTTAAGCCGAAAATTGCATCTTGCACTGTTTCGACGTGATTCAGTTCACCTTCGAGTGCCGCCTGAACCATTGAACGTGTATACGATAATTTCATGCGGCTGCCGCTGCCATATTCACCGCCAGTCCAGCCCGTATTCACTAAAAACACATTTGCATTGTGTTCGAGTATTTTTTCCCCGAGCATTTCCGCATAGCGGGTAGCTGGAAGCGGTAGGAACGGTGCACCAAAGCAAGTGGAGAAGGTGGCTTCCGGTGCCGTAATGCCGCGTTCTGTGCCGGCGAGCTTCGATGTGTAGCCGCTTAGGAAATGGTACATTGCTTGCTCTTTGGTTAATTTGGCGATTGGCGGCAATACGCCGAAGGCATCAGCCGTCAAAAACACAATCGTATGTGGGTGGCCAGCAACACTTGGTTTCACAACATTGTCAAGGGCCTCAAGCGGATAGGCCGCACGGGTATTTTCGGTTAACGTGCTGTCAAAATAATTTGCAATCCGGGAATCGTGTTCAAGCATGACATTTTCCAAGACAGCGCCAAATTGAATCGCATCAAAAATTTGCGGTTCTTTTTCCCGCGTGAGGCTGATCGTTTTTGCATAGCAGCCGCCTTCAATATTAAACACCCCGTTAGGCGACCAGCCGTGTTCATCATCGCCGATTAAGCGGCGGTTTGGGTCAGCAGACAAGGTTGTTTTACCAGTGCCTGATAAGCCAAAAAACAAGGCAACATCGCCTTCCAGTCCAACATTGGCCGAGCAGTGCATCGATAGGACATTGTTTTCAGGCAGCAAAAAGTTCATGACCGAAAAAATCGATTTTTTCATTTCTCCGGCATATTCAGTTCCGCCGATTAAAATGACTCTGCGCTCAAAAGAAATAATAATGAATGTTTCGGAATTCGTCTTATCAACAGTCGGATCTGCTTTAAAATTAGGTGCTGAAAGAATTGTGAATTCTGATTGGTGGGCAAGCGCTTCCTCCTCTGTTGGCCGAATGAAAAGCTGTTGGGCAAACAGATTGTGCCAGGCATATTCATTGATGACTTGAATCGGCAGTTGATGTTTTTTGTCTGCACCTGCGAACCCGTTAAAGACAAAGAGTTCCTCTTGCTGATCCATATAGTTGATCATTTTATCATAAAGTCTAGAGAAGGCTTCTTCCGATATTGGCTGGTTTGTCGGTCCCCAGGCTATTTTCTCTTTTACCGAAGGCTCGTGAACAATAAATTTATCTTTAGGGGATCGCCCTGTATATTTCCCGGTCGACACACTCACGGCTCCAGTTGAGGTCAGCAATCCCTCACCACGGCTCAATACTTTTTCCACTAGTTGCGGTACAGAAAGCTGGACATGAACATTGTCCTTCTTTGCCAATTTAACATGACCATTTGCAATGTGAACAGAATTCATCAACGAAAAACCTTCCTTTACAATGGTTTTGAAGTAGTTTGTTTAAAAATAGTATAACACTTTTGTCGGAATAGTCTATACTAATTAAACGATTTATCAAATGATTGTTTGTATGATTCGTGATTCCTTTTGGAGATTCCTGCATGAGTATAGGAAAAACTCCATTTTCTAATTGATTTTTTCGGGGGGAATTGTTTGAAAATCATTGACACTGTTCGACATCGTACGTTATGATGTAACCTTGAACGGATACTCTCTTATCCCGAGCTGGTGGAGGGACAGGCCCAATGAAACCCAGCAACCTGCTAACGAGGAAAATAGCTTAGAAGGCCATTTTCCGAGCAAAGGTGCTTAACCTGATGCAAGGCTTGACCTTGAACGATAAGAGTGAAAGGCGTGAAAACAGTAAGCTTTCAACCTTTCCTCACAATGGAAAGGTTTTTTGTTTATCTCAAAAATCACGTCGTTGAGAGCTTTCATAAAAAACCTATGTTTATTTCATACTACTAGGGATGAGTTCCGTATCAAACCCGAGGTTAAACGGTATGTGGAGCCTCGCCTTATTTTATAATAGAGGAGGAATTCAGATGTCAACAAAACGTCGTTTGTTTACTTCTGAATCAGTAACTGAAGGTCATCCGGATAAAATCTGCGACCAAATTTCTGATTCCATTTTAGATGCAATTTTAGCAAAAGATCCAAATGCACGCGTTGCGGCTGAAACTTCAGTGACCACGGGTCTGGTTTTAGTAGCAGGAGAAATCACAACCTCCACTTACGTTGATATTCCAAAAATTGTTCGGCAAACAATTAAAGGTATTGGTTATAATCGCGCAAAGTATGGTTTTGATTCAGAGACATGTGCTGTGTTAACTTCGATTGATGAACAGTCCCCGGATATCGCAATGGGAGTGGACAAGGCGCTTGAGGCGCGTGAAGGTCAAATGACGGATGAAGAAATCGAGGCAATCGGTGCTGGTGACCAAGGATTAATGTTTGGTTTTGCCTGCAATGAAACAAAAGAGCTTATGCCGCTACCGATTTCATTAGCCCATAAGCTTTCCCGTCGGCTAACAGAAGTGCGCAAGGAAGAAATCCTGCCCTATTTGCGTCCGGACGGAAAAACGCAAGTAACGGTTGAGTATGATGAAAATGATAAACCGGTTCGGATTGATGCGATCGTTATTTCAACCCAGCATCATCCTGAAATTGAACTGGAGCAAATTCAGCGCAATATCAAGGAGTATGTTATCAATCCTGTTGTTCCGAAAGAACTGATTGATGAAAATACAAAATATTTTATCAACCCGACAGGCCGTTTTGTTATCGGTGGACCACAAGGAGACGCAGGTCTGACCGGCCGGAAAATCATCGTTGATACGTATGGTGGTTATGCTCGTCATGGCGGCGGTGCATTCTCTGGTAAGGATCCGACAAAAGTTGATCGCTCTGCAGCATATGCGGCTCGCTATGTTGCCAAAAATATTGTCGCGGCAGGTCTTGCTGACAAAGTAGAAGTACAGCTTGCCTATGCGATTGGCGTTGCCAAGCCGGTTTCTATTTCCATTGATACGTTCGCGACAGGAAAAGTAAGCGAAGATGTTTTAGTTGATCTTGTTGGCAAAAACTTTGATCTTCGTCCTGCAGGTATTATTAAGATGCTGGATCTTCGCCGCCCGATCTACAAACAAACAGCAGCATACGGTCATTTCGGACGCAACGACCTTGATCTGCCATGGGAGCGCACCGATAAAGCCGCTGCACTAAAAGAACAAGCAAATAATTAAGTTTTCATTTGAGAGCTGCCTGAAAAGGGTAGTTCTCTTTTTTTACCTTTATAAATA
>JAKACS010000539.1 GCA_021821235.1 Bacillota bacterium | reverse complement strand
TCTATATAACGGCCGTTTAAACCTTGAATGTAACGACCGAACGCTCGGAATAACGCTTCACTTTTGTCCTTCCGGGGATCACCGATAATAACCGTTTTTCCACCGCCAAGATTTAAACCAGCAGCCGCGTTCTTATACGTCATCCCTCGAGCAAGACGAAGTGCGTCTTCAATGGCCGCTTCTTCGGATTCGTATGTCCACATCCTTGTTCCCCCTAGAGCAGGGCCTAAAGTTGTGTCATGAATTGCGATGATTGCTTTTAAGCCGGATTGCTTATCCTGGCAAAAAACCAATTGTTCATAATCATATTTTTCCAAATAGCTGAATATTTCCATTCTTTATTGCCTCCCTAATATGAATCCCTATTTCTGTACAGAACTTAATGCTAATGCCAGTGAAAAGAGTTTATTTTCGGCTGAATCTGATCGCGATGTTACAACAATTGGCGCTTTAGCTCCAGAAACAACACCGCCCACTTTCGCTTTGGCAAAATAAACAAGCGATTTATACAAAGCATTTCCCACTTCAACTGTCGGTACTAACAAAATATCTGCCTTTCCTGCAACTTCACTCTGAATCCCTTTATGCTCAGCAGCAAATGAGGAGATTGCATTATCTAGCGCAAGCGGTCCATCGACAATGCAACCATTTAGTTGTCCGCGTTTGTTCATCATCGTAAGGGCGGCCGCATCAATCGTTAGGGGCATGGCAGGATTGATCGTCTCAACTGCTGCAATGGGGGCAACCTTTGGTAGTTCGATTCCGATTGATTTCGCAATCGCCACAGCATTTTCAATGATCTGTCCTTTCTGTTCCAAATTCGGCGCAATATTAATTGCCGAGTCTGTAATCAGCACAAGACGTTCAAATCCCGGCACTTCAAAAACGGCAGTATGCGACAGAATGCGCCCTGCTCGCAGGCCATATTCCTTATTTAAAACGGCTTTAAGGAGAAGAGGTGTAGATAGATTTCCTTTCATTAACACATCTGCGCCTCCACCGCTTACCGCTTTAACTGCTTTTTCAGCTGCGGTTTCTTTTGAAGGAACGTCAATTAGTTTCAATTCCCCATCCGCCAAAAGATTTAGGTTCTTTTCCTTCAAAATTTGAACGATTCTTTCTTCATTGCCAAACAATAGGAACTTGGCAAGGTTGCTTGAGATGGCATCTGCTATTGCATCAATGACTTCTTCATCTTCGGCTGCCGCTACAGCGACTGTTTTCGAAGGGTAACGGGCTGCTCTATCCACTAATTCGTTCAGTATCAACGTCCTCTCAACCCCTTTTTTTCAAAAAACTTCATTTAAAACAAATGCATAAATCGTGCCAAATTAAGATTTGTGAAAACGCTTCATTTTCCTTCGTTTTACCTTGCAATAATTTTCATAATACGCAAATTATTGCATGCTATTGTTTTCAAGTTTATATTTTTCCAGTTTGTAATATAGATTTCTCACAGACAAACCAAGTGTTTTTGCCGTTACTGTTTTATTGCCGTTTAACTTTAACAATGTTTGTTGGATAATCCTAGCTTCATATTGATCAAGCATTTCCGAAAGTGGCTTGTCTTTAGCAATAGAGTCTATCCCCGCTTCATATGTACTTACTTCTATTTGTTTATTTTTCAATACTGGAAGATGCTGAACGTCAATCAGGGTTTCGCCATAGTTCATAAAAATCATCGCTCTGCCGAGAATATTCTCAAGTTCCCTTATGTTTCCCGGCCAATCATATACCAAGAGCTGCTTTAATGCCGCCTCACTGATTCCTTCGACATTCCGCCCATAATCTTGATTAATCTTCTGGATTAGTCTTTCACATAGCAATGGAATTTCTTCTTTCCGCTTTCTTAGAGGCGGTATTTGAATTGGCATCCGGTTCAGACGATAATATAAGTCTTCCCTAAAGGTTCCCTTCGCAATTCCCTTTTCAAGATTCACATTCGTTGCCGCGATGACACGGACGTTAATCGGAATGGCCTTTGTACCACCAACGCGCAGAATTTCATTTTCTTGCAATACCCTTAGCAGCTTTGCTTGCGTCCCGGAAGAGAGTTCACCAATTTCATCAAGAAAAATGCTGCCGTTATTGGCCTCCTCAAACAGTCCTGTCTTTCCGCCCCGAAGCGCCCCAGAAAATGCCCCTTCCTCGTAGCCAAACAACTCGCTTTCTAGCAATGATTCAGAGATGGCCGCGCAATTAACCCGGATGAATTTATTGTATTTTCGAGCACTCGCATTATGGATCGCATGGGCAAACAGTTCTTTTCCTGTTCCAGATTCCCCTCTCAAGAGGACAGTCGCAGGTGTTTTGGCCCCTAATTTTGCCTGTTCAATCGCGATTACCATCTCTTCGGATTGTCCGATAATATCTTCAAAAGTATACTTTGCTTCAAGGGTGCGAATGATTTGCCGTGCGCGATGCAGCTCGCGATTCAAGTTTTTCAATTCCGACATATCATGGATTACACCGACGCTTCCTTTCAACTTTCCTTGCACGATAATCGGGGCGACGTTTACAATGACTTCTCGTTTTTTCGGGCCGACCCTCATCGGCACACCGCGTACTGCACGCCTCGTCTGCAACACTTTCATATGCATGCTTTCGCCTTCATAAATATCTGCAGATGCGGGTTTACCAATTACCTGTTCTTCAGAAAGTCCCGTTATTCTTGTGTATGCCGGATTAATCAGGATGCCTTGTCCATTTTCATTTACAACAGAGATCGCATCATCACTTGATTGAATAATGGCTTGAAGCATTGTTTTGATTTCTTTGAGGTCAGTAATCTCTTCCGCCAGTTTGACCACTTCTGTAATATCTTTAAAAACGGCAAAAGCACCGATCAGTGTTCCGTTTTTTTCAATAATTGGAATTCGGGTTGTAATAATTTTCCGTCCATTTTCTAAAATCATTTCCTGATTGGCTTCCGTTCTCCGCGATCTTAAAATATACGGGAGCCGGCTTGTCGGGATCACGTCTGAAACGTATTTGCCAATTGCCTCAGCTTTCGGAATCCCCATCATTTCTTGCGCCCGGGTGTTAAACAAAATAATGGTTCCTTTTTCATTAATGACAACCATTCCGTCATCGGTTGAATTGAAAATCAAATCATGTATGTACGATTCATTCTGCTGTTTTTGCAGCAACTCTTCTTTTTCTTCCATTAGCTTGGCAATCAAAAAAGCAACACTTCCGGGAATCAGTACTGTCTTCTTGCTTTTGGATTCCCGAAGCTGTTGGAACACTGCTTCATCGCCTGTTACTTCGATGATGATATCAAGATCTTCGGATAGGCAAGCGCGCCATGCTGTGGCTGTTTGGATTCCTTCTCTTTTGGCCAACAGTACTCCCGGAGCATCTATATTGCGATCAACGACTATTTTTACTTGCAGCACTTCAGATTCTTTTAAAATTTTTAAAATTGCCGTACCACCTTTTCCAGCGCCGACGATCATGACCTTTTGCATTTTACCG
>JAKACS010000538.1 GCA_021821235.1 Bacillota bacterium | reverse complement strand
GTGCACTTTTGTAACCTCTTCATCTGTTAACGTCCGTTCCGGATCCATGTATTTTAGTGAAAAGGCAATCGATTTCTTGCCTTTTTCCATATGCTCGCCTTGATAAAGGTCAAAAACGGCTGCTTCTGTTAAAAGCGGCTGCCCTGCAGCAACGATAATTTCCTTTAATGTCGCAGCTTCCGTTTTAGCATCAGCCACAAGCGCAATATCCCTTGTAATCGATGGGAACCTTGGGATTGCTTTATACCGAAGTGGTTCAGAAGAAGCTTCTAAAACGGCCTGTAAGTTTAGTTCGAATACAAATGTATCTTTTAAATCCAGTTCTTTTTGTCGGTTTGGATGCACTTGACCAACAAAGCCGATTGTTTTTCCATTTAGCTGCACCACTGCAGTTCTTCCTGGATGCATGCCCTCAACGGTTGCTTTTTTATAAGCAATTTGATTTGTAAGGCCAAGCTTTTCGACCAAACCTTCTACAATGCCTTTAGCCACAAAAAAGTCAACCGGCTTTTTCTCCCCTTGCCACGAATGGCTAAACCAAAGACCGGTTATTGCCGCGGCTACATGCTCTTGCTCCTCCGGCTGTGCATCTCGCCCGTTTGCCAAAAAGACGGCCCCAGTTTCATAAACAGCCAAACTGTCATTTTGCCGCGCACTGTTGTATTTTAATACTTCTAATAGCTGTGGTACAATGCTCATCCTTAGTATGCTGCGGTCTTCACTCATCGGCATCGCTAAACGGATTGGATCCCTTTTTTCAAGTGCATATTGGGCCACACGTTCTTCATTTGTTAGCGAATACGTTACCGCTTGGTAGAGGCCGGCACCTTCAAGAAAACGGCGGATAATTCGGCGCTTTTGCTGATAATCGCTTAAATGCCCAGGTGTAGATGACCCAACCGGCAACGTTTTGGGAATGAAATCATAGCCATAAATACGGGCAACTTCCTCAATTAAATCTTCTTCAATTTTAATATCGCCTCTGCGGGTAGGAATCGTTACCGTAATCGTTTCACCTTCTGTGCTTGTTTCAAATTGCAGGCGCGCAAAAATTTCTTCTACCTCGCTTATTACCAGCGACGTCCCAAGTACACGATTGATTTTTTCCAAGGTGATCGAAATAACTGCTGGCTCGATGTTTAAGGTGTCAACCGCAACGGTTCCCTCTAACACTTCACCATTGGCATATTTCGCCATTAAATAGGCAGCCCGGTCGCCAGCCGCACGTACGCGATTTGGATCGACCCCTTTTTCATAACGGGTGCTCGCCTCACTTCTCAAGCCATGATCCTTGGAAGCTTTCCTGATCGTTGTCCCATTAAAATAAGCGGATTCAAGCAGGACAGTTGTTGTATCTCCATTAACCTCTGAATTAGCGCCTCCCATTACGCCCGCAAGAGCTACAGGCACGATTCCATTTGTAATTACTAGATGCTCGGATGACAGCGTGCGTTCTACATCATCGAGCGTTTGCATAACTTCTCCATCTTTTGCACGGCGAACAAGGATTTCTTTCGAGCCTAAGCGGTCGTAGTCAAATGCGTGCAACGGTTGGCCGTATTCCAATAAAATGTAGTTCGTAATATCGACGACGTTGTTGTGTGGCCGGATGCCTGCTGACATCAGGCGCGTTTGCATCCATAAAGGTGATGGACCAATTTTAACGTTTTTAATTACTTTTGCTGTGTACAACGGGTTATCATCAGCTGCTTCAACTGTTACTTTGATATAATCTGCAGCCTTTTCATTGGATGGTTGCAATTCCGTTTCAGGGAGCATCACTTCTCGATTTAAAATTGCGGCAACTTCATAGGCGACTCCTAGCATACTCAAACAGTCGGCACGGTTTGGCGTCAGTCCTAATTCTAAAATTGCATCATCCCGGTTTAACAAAGCCATTGCATCTTCGCCAACAGGCGTGTCGGAAGGGAAGACAAATATTCCCGAAGCGTACTCTTTTGGCACAATTTTTCCTTCGATCCCAAGTTCTTGAAGGGAACAAATCATGCCGTTGGATTCTTCACCGCGCAGCTTCGCTTTTTTAATTTTAAAATTGCCAGGAAGCACAGCCCCAACCGTTGCCACCGCTACTTTTTGCCCTTGAGCCACATTGGGCGCCCCGCAAATAATTTGCACAGGGGCTTCGCCACCAATATCGACAAGACATTTATTCAATTTATCGGCATTTGGATGTTTTTCACGTTCGACGACATAGCCTGTGACAACACCTTTAATGCCCTCATTGAGGATTTCGACTCCCTCAACTTCAATCCCGCTTTTCGTTATTTTTTCGGCCAATTCTTTTGCTGATACTCCAGAAAGGTCAACATACTCCTGGAGCCATTTATATGAAACAAACATCCCTTTTTCCTCCCTCAATTATTCATGCTTTGCAAATTGGTTTAAAAAGCGCATATCATTTGTGTAAAAATGGCGGATGTCATCGATGCCGTATTTCAGCATGGCAATCCGCTCAGGTCCCATTCCAAATGCAAAACCAGTAAATTTTTTCGGGTCATAGCCAGCCATTTGCAGCACATTTGGATGCACCATTCCCGCTCCAAGGATCTCAATCCAGCCTGTACCTTTGCAAACATTACAGCCCGCCCCGCCGCAAATTTTACAAGAAATATCCATTTCCACAGACGGCTCTGTAAACGGGAAAAAGCTTGGGCGCAGGCGGATTTCACGATCTTCTCCAAATAGTTTCTTCGCAAATACCTCAAGCGTACCTTTTAAATCACTCATCCGGATATTTTCACCAACAACAAGGCCTTCGATTTGCATGAACTGGTGAGAGTGTGTCGCATCGTCATTATCGCGGCGATACACTTTGCCGGGACAAATAATCCGGATCGGACCTTTGCCTTGATTTTTTTCCATTGTCCTCGCCTGAACAGGAGAAGTATGAGTTCTTAACAAAATTTCTTCGGTAATATAGAAGGAATCCTGCATATCTCGCGCAGGATGATCTTTAGGCAAATTCAGCGCTTCAAAGTTGTAGTAATCCTGCTCAACCTCAGGGCCTTCGGCAACTTGATAGCCCATACCAATAAAAAGGTCTTCGATTTCCTCAATAATTTTTGTTAATGGGTGATGGTTTCCAACCTTGACAGGACGGCCTGGAAGCGTTACATCAATCGACTCCGAAGCCAGCTTCTCGGCAACAGCTGCTTCTTCCAACTCTGTTTGCTTCGCTTCAATTTTTTGTGAAATCACTTCGCGGACTTCGTTCACAAGCGCGCCCATTTTTGGCCGTTCTTCAGCCGATAATTTGCCCATTCCCCGTAAAACTTCAGTAATGGGTCCTTTTTTGCCAAGATAAGCAACACGGACTTCATTTAATTCTTTTAAATTAGCTGACTGTTCGATCTTCTTTAGTGCTTCTGCCTGCAATTCCTGTAAGCGTTCTTGCATGTTGATTCCTCCTTCATTTGATCAGACTCGATTGGTTAACGAAGTATTTTTGCCCATAAAAAAGCCC
>JAKACS010000537.1 GCA_021821235.1 Bacillota bacterium | reverse complement strand
ATCTTAACTGTTGGAATCATTACGCAGCATTCGTCCAGGAAGTTTGAAAGCAGATCCATTTCTTCTTTGTATTCATCAGTGGCTGCCTTTACTTCTTTTGGCTCCCCTAGCCCTTCTTGCTGCCATTTAAGGCACCCATCCACAGCCCAGCGCAGAATACCAGGAAGCTCTGCTTTTAATTTTTCAGGCAGCTGCTTGTCCACTTCTTCTTTTGGTATTGTATGTGTAAAAGGAATAAGCCTGATCCTTCTCCAAATTCCCTCATCATCGCCTTTTACAATAGGTTTATGGTTTGTTGTGAAGAATATCTTGAATTCAGGAGTAAATTCAAAGAACTCCTTTCTTAAAAATCTTGCTGTGATAGGCTCACCACCGGTAAGTTGCTTAATGAGTGCTTCCGAAAGTTTTTGCCCATCCTCGGATTCTACAGCTGAAACAAATCTTGAACTGTGCAGCCTGGCAACATCATTGTTGATTCCGTTGTCATTCATCTTAGTCGTAAACGTGTCACTATTCGTTTGTTTGCCATAATCGCCAAGTATCTCTTTTACAATATTTATAAATGTGCTTTTGCCATTCCTTCCGGTTCCCCAAAGGAAAAAGGCAACCTGCTCACTTGTATCTCCAGTCAATGTGTAACCAATTGCTTTTTGGAGGAAATCAATCAGCTCTTGCTTTACGTTCCCCTCTTCATCCTTCATGGTGTTTTCCAGAAAAGAGAGCCATGTTGGACATGCAGCGTTCGAATCGTATACAATGTGAGTATTCTTAGTCATTAAATAGTTGCGATCATGTTTTAGCAGTTGTCCGGTCTTGAGGTCAACCACGCCATTCTTGCAATTCAGGAGGAATCCTTGCGAATTTAATTCCTCCTGATTGAGTGGCAACATTGCCTGTGCACGAGCAATACTGTTTAAGAACACTGAACTTTTCTCACTGGATTGCGCCCACTTTACAATCTGATTTCTCCTGTCCATATCCTCTTCCTTTCCAGCTTCGCTAAACATTTCTCTAAATGTTTTAAGTGCTATTCGTTCCATCTTCTTTTTTTTATCTTCAATCCAAGTAGATCCATCCCAGATCAACCATTCCTCAAACTCAATACAAAATTTCAAATCTTTTCCGTTTCTATAAACAAGTCTTTCTGCATTTCCCATTTCTGTTAAATTAAATTTTGGCTTCTTAACATTTTTTTGCTCCTGGGCATGTGTATTTGTATTTGTTCCTCCAGTACTGTAAGCTTTTCCGCTGGGATGTTTTTGCAGTGCACTGTTCAAAGTAGCAATATATTCTCTATGTTCCAATGAAGGGATGATAAAATATTTATTGATAAAGCTTGTAACCTCGTGGATTTCATCATGATTGAATCCCATTTCTACCAGCCTGCAAGAATGAGTATAGAGAGCGTTGTTTCTTCCACCTTCTTTTAAAGGGATAGAGAATGGCCTTTCTTCTTTGTTCAGCTTTTTAAGTCTTTCAAAATAGATCGGCATTTCCGATAAATCACCGTCAACTAATCGAATCCACCCTCTCCCTTCTGTATTATCAGATGGTAAAACTATTTGTCCTCGTTCTGCCAGACGATAATCACCGACACAACCACAAGTCATTAAGACCGTAGCATCCTGCCCTTTAATTTTGCCGTTGTCCTTAAAGAAGAATTGATATCCTCGAACGGTTTTGATTGCGTGGAATTTCAGCTGGTCAGCAAGCAAAGCTTTATATATGTACTCTCCTTCTTCTTGATCATCAATATCAATGACAATGTATCCTTTAGGTATAACAAGTCCTGTCCATCCTTTTTGGTTTAGCCAAGTTGTTTCTTCATGCTTTGTAAGACCTGGCTTATCCATGTGCTGCCAGCCCTTCATGAATGGTTGTTTTGCTTTACTGTAGCGTCTGTCGTATTCTCTTTCTTTATTAAATGAAGAATATCCCAAAAGTTTAATCACTTTTATCTGGCTAGAAGGAAACAGCTTGCTTAGATCGACTGTCTCCTTAAACTGTGTGTAAGTAGCTAGCATCGGCTTTTTCCTTTCAAAAATAATTTTTGCTTATCATGACAACATTTGATAAGCTTATAGTGTGTAATTAAATATATTTTTTTGCAGTAAGCGCCTATGCTTGCTGCCTTTTTTTATCTATATTTGATGTTTTGCGACTTGCTTCTACAGCATTTTTCGCATCAGGTTCAAAAAAAGAGAAGCGATTTGCATAATCTATTTTTATTCCCCGACTTTTCATATTCACAACCAAGGATGCAAGCTCCTCCCTTCTCTTTCTTTTAATCTCCAGATCTTCCAAGTATTTAAATGCAATTTGTATTTCTTCCAGTTCAAGTTTTGCAGACTCATAATCCTCGTTGCGCAATGCATCCAATAAATACATCGCTGTTTTGATGGCGTTTCGCTTAACTTTGATTTCATTCATCGATTGATCAATATTTTTCTTCATTTTCTTCCCATACAACTCCTTTTTTTTGATATTTTTATATAAGGAATATTATTTTAAATGAGATAAAATTTTCCAAGCTTCCTTCTCGCTATTAGCTGTAATTTTCAAGGAAATCGAAGGCTTCGCTTTGTAGACAAATTCGAAAGTATATCCTGTTTGAAATTCAATTTCCCAATTTTTCGGATCCATTTCCTTTTTCCTCCTATATAACTGAAATTTTTTTATCATTTTTGAAATATGGCTCAAGCGCTTTTTTAAAAGCGTCCTCGATTTTCAAGGTGCCATATTCCTCTTTGCCTAGCTTTAAAGGACACGCTTTTGGTTTCCGCATGAGATCACCCCTTGTATTGCATCTTATGCATGGTGGACAGATGGACTATCCTTGAAAAATCTTATTTTTATTGCTTCCAGTGCAAGCTGCTTGTTATTGCTATCCAGAGAATCGAGATCCGACAAATTGAACTTGTTTCGTTCATTGAAAAGATGGAATGCCAGGTTCAACATTACTTTTTCGGAAGTTGATCAACACCCGCCTGAGGCTTTAAGGATTGGATTTCGATGATTCCCTCATTAAAATCAAAGTATTTAGTTGTAAAAACTTTTTGTAATTTATAGTGATTTTTAAATAAATGCAGCAGCGAAGCCCAGTAACGATCCTTATAGTTGGAATGGTGCTAGCCATTTTAGAAAACTCCTTTACAAATTTACTATTGTTTCACTTCGTTACATTGATATTCAAAAAAAATAGTCCATTCGACTCCCATTACTTTTGCTATTCTCTTTGCGACATCAACACTTGGGTTTCGAGTTCCATTTTCTATCATTGTATAATATGCCCTCTTGATGCCCGAAGCTGTTGCTGCATCTTCTTGGGTTAATTCAAGAACTTCTCTTTGCTCTTTTAACCAAATTCTCAAAATCTCACCTTCTTTCAATGTAACGATATGAAACATTCTATAAATATATCATAGTATCAATCCGTTACAATGTCAACGATATTTTTTAATAAAAGTTTCTTTTTGTTACATATATTTTTA
>JAKACS010000536.1 GCA_021821235.1 Bacillota bacterium | reverse complement strand
TCGGCATACGAAAAAATGAAACAAAATGGAGTAGAAGTAGAGGATTTATTACGATTGCCATTCGGAACCATGTTTACCTTTAAAGACCAGGATGGAAATGAATATATTTTAAGAGAAGACAAATAACAAAAGAAAACTCGCTAACATGCCAGCGAGTTTTCTTTTACCCATTACTCAATTCCCGGAAACCATCCCGGCGTGTTGATAATCGCTTGCCAGAGCGGGTCTGGTACAACGAGTCGTTCCTGGCCACTTTTATCGATTTTCGTTTCAATTTCAGCTTCGCGTCCGCTTTCGATTTTTTCCACCCAATCTGGATCAATAATTAGCTCGCGTCCTAAAGCCAGCAGCGGTACACCCGTCTTCAATGCTTCCACCGCATCATCAGCTTTATAAACCGAGCCGACACCGATTACAGGAATTCTGCCGTCAACCCGTTCTTGAATGATCTCCAACCTTGAACGTGTATCGTCAATTCCCCTTCTCGGCTTTGCTTTGTAATCGGTTTGGGAAACATGCAGATAGTCAAGCTTTTTCTCAACTAAGGCATCAATCAGGGCAAGTGTATCAGCCATCGTAATTCCAGGCGTCTCAGGCTCCTCCGGAGAAAATCGATAGCCCACAATAAAAGGCTGCTTTGCATGCTGGGCAGCAACCTTCACGACTTCGTCGACAACTGCGAGCGGAAAACGAAGCCGCTGCTCAATTGAACCTCCCCAACGATCTTCCCGGCGATTGGAATGAGGTGAAAAAAATTGTTGAATCAAGTAGCCATTGGCACCGTGAATTTCAACACCGTCATAACCTGCCTCAATTGCCCGGCGTGTCGTTTCACCAAACGCACGAATAATCGCTTCGATTTCGTCTTCAGGCAATTCCCTTGGCGTAACAGAACCGTTTCGCTCAGAAGGAACGGCACTGGCACTCACGACATCCCCATTTGGTACTAAATCGGGTGGACATTCCCGACCGCCGTGAAAAATTTGTAAAATCGCTTTTGCTCCCTCTTCCTTAATAGCGGAAGCTAATTGTTTAAGACTTGGAATCATTTCATCGCGATCGGCGGCAAATTCTCCTTGAAATCCTTTTCCGTTTGGCGTGACATATGTACATGCTGTCACCACCATGCTGACACCTTTTGAGCGGCGCGCATAGTAGTTTACCTCCTCATCAGACACTGTCCCATCCGGATTCGATGAAAAATTGGTCATCGGCGCCATCACGAGGCGATTTTTTAACGAAACGCCGATTGCAAAAGAAAACGGCTGAAACAATTGGCTGTATTTGGAATTCATTTAACAACAGCTCCTTTCCAAGCTAGTATCTTCTATAAATGATCAAATTATCGATTGATCCACCCTTCAAACTTAATTCAGTCGAGAATGAAAAACAACTTTCCTGCTCACTGGGTTTTTGCCGTGCCCGCCCGGAAATCCCTTCATATTTTATAGGGAATTTGCCCGACAAAAAAAGGAGAGATGTCTTGATGAACCCATACTATTATGATTTCCCTTACCACCTATTGCCCCAATATGACCCGAATCGAGAACCGCCGCAACAGCAAAGTTTTGAAAAAAGATTTAACCAGATGGAAAGGCAGCACGAGAGGATGGCAAAAGAACTAAGCCGTTTAAATGAAGAATTAAAGCGGCAAAATCAGGAGATCCATCGAATAAACGGAGAGATCAATCGAGTCAATCATGAGCTTTTGCGTCTGAATAATACGAATGAACAGCAGACACGCAGGCTCAACCGCTTGAACCAACGGCTTCGAGTAGTAGAGAACCGGTTAACCATTCCTTTTTCACCTACCGAAGGCGGATTTTAACAGCGCCCATGATGGGGAGTTCTTTTTAAAAATTCCCCATTCTGGTTTTCAGTTTTCCAGGTGATTCCGCGGGTTTCAGGAAAAATTCCGCGGCTTTTACCTTTTATTCCGCGAGTTTACGCTCCTATTCCGCGAGTTTCACCATTTATTCCGCGGCTGTCACAGTTTGTTCGCTAGGCAATTGTCACCAAGGCTATTTTTCCACGAGGAGGTTTTTCCATGTACAGTTACTCTTATTACAATCCCTTCCTTCACCGAAATCTATATCCGCCAGTGAACACGGCAACCTTCGAAGAATCGATTCACTCGATTCAATTTTTGATGAAACAAGGGAGCATCCTTCTTAACAGGCTCGGTGATGTCCCGTTTGCGGCAAAAATCATGACGGCTGCCCAACAAGGAAATAAAGCAAAAGTCGACCAACTGATTAAATCCATCGGACTTAACGTTCCGGTATCCACTCACTACACTCCATCTGGCATAGTTTTTAGCCTCACAACGGGCACCGGCCCACACGCCCCAGGCAGCTGCTGCACGTTAACCGTTTCCATGAAATGGGGCTTTTAAAATGATCCGAATCGATCGATACAGCCGACCAATCCCGATTAACTTGGAAGGCTTTTTTTGTTCCATTCCCTTCTGAAAAATAGGTACAGCCTACTTGCCAGATAAAATTTGACGATTCTGGGGAGAAAGAATTTTCTAGTTCTCATCAAGCCGAGAAAGCGTTACAATAGTAATACTATTTTAATCGACTGAAGGAGAACATCATTGGAAACGCAAACAAATAAATACCAGGAACAATCTTTATTTAGTCTTACTTGGCCGCTATTTATTGAATTGGCTCTTCGCATTGGGATGGGAATTATCGCTACCTTGATGCTAGGCAAATTTTCCGACGAGGCTGCGGCAGGCGTCGGCGTTGCCAATCAATTGCTAACCATCTTTATTATCGTATTTAACGTCACCTCCATCGGCGGTACTGTCTTGATCAGCCAGAACCTCGGCGCCAACCGTTTGCAGCGTGCCCACCAGCTTGCCCATTCCGTCTTTGGGTTGAACTTTTGGTTTGGAATTACCGTCGCCATCATTTTGGTCGTGTTTGGCGAACCTTTGTTGAGTTTATTTAATACCCAAGGAAAAGTACACGAATATGGCCTTATTTTTATTCGCATTACTGGCAGTTCACTTTTTTTTGAATCATTGTCACTTGCCTTAAGCGCTGTCCTCCGCAGTCATGGCTTTACGAAAGAATCAATGCTCGTAACCGTAGCAATGGACTTTATTAGCGTTGCCGGAAACATCCTTGCAACAACCGGAATATTTGGGCTGCCGATAACGGGTGTGACGGGTGTATCATGGGCCATTGTTATCGCTCGTGCATTCGCCATAGTCGCTCTGATTTATTTTGTATACAACAGGCTTTTGTTAAAAATTGAACTTAAAGATCTGTTCAAAATGAATAAAACGGATGTTCGCGAATTGTTATCGATTGGTATTCCTTCCGCTGGCGAAAATTTATCATATCAATTCTCCCAGCTCGTCATAACCGGCATTGTCGTGGCAATCGGCACAGATGCCCTTGCGGCACGGGTCTACATTTTAAACATTTCGATGATTGCCTTTCTTTTTACATTGGCGATTGCCCAAGGCACACAATTGCTTGTC
>JAKACS010000535.1 GCA_021821235.1 Bacillota bacterium | reverse complement strand
TCGCAATTTTTTCCGGTTCCAGCTGGCGGAAAACCTTCTGGCTTGGGAAAAAGTCGGGCATGATTGTTTGAAAAATCGACCATAACTCATCAACTGAATTTTCAATTGGCGTACCGCTTAACGCAATACAGGTTTCCGTTTGAATGTCTCGTACTGCCTTCGCCGCCTTTGTGGCATAATTTTTAATCGTCTGCGCCTCATCTAAAATAAGTGTGTGAAATTCGTGCTGCTCGTAATACTCACTATCCTGCCTTAATGTCGGATACGAGGTAATCCAAACATCCGGAACAGCAGATTGCTGCAGCATGTCCATTCTTTCCTGCGGCGAGCCTGACACCACTTCAACACTTAATGAGGGTGCAAACTTTTGAAATTCATTTTTCCAATTGTAAATCAGCGATGCAGGCGAAACGACGAGTGCCGGCTTCGAGTGGGCATTTTTTTCTTTTTCTGCCAAAAGAAAGGCGATGCTTTGCAGCGTTTTTCCAAGTCCCATATCATCGGCAAGAATGCCTCCCAATTGATAAAACTTCAGCATGCTTAACCACTGAAAGCCATAACTCTGATAGTCTCTTAACTCGGCATGAAGCGATTCTGGTACCTCGAATTCGAGCTCTTCTGGGTTTTTGATCCGGTTCAAAAGGCGGCGAAACTGTTTCCCGTATTTGACATTGTTGCCCTTCTCCATCAAGTCTTCAAGCTGCATTCCTCTGTACAAAGGAAGCTTTAACGAATCATTTTTCATTTGCGAAGGTTTCAGATGAAATTCCGCTACCATGTTTTGAATCGTTTGGAACTCCTCGGACTCCAGCGATACGAACGCGCCATTTGCCAGGCGGTAAAACTTTTTCTTCTCCACTGCGTTTTGCAGCATTTTTTGAATATCCTGCTGGTCAATTCCATCCATCGTAAAACTTACTTCCAGCCAGTTACCTGATGAGTCGACATCAACCTTTGTTACTGGCGCAAGCTCTTTTGGAAAAATAAGCGACTTCACGCGGTTTGTTAAATAAATTTCCCCTAAATCCTCCAATTGAGGCAGCGTTTCATAGAGGAAGTTGAAAATTTCCTCTTCCCCCTCCGCATAGAGCTGTTTCCCATTGAATTTAAGCTCGGCTAATTCGACTATGTCCATAATCGCTTGTTCTTTCATTCCATCGCGAATTAGAATGGCGTTGTCCAGCGCATCCTTTTCCTTGGAATGCTGAAATGGATTGATTTTATGATCACCATACTGGTATTCCAATGAAACGTCGAGCAGGTCATCCATAAAATCAACATATATTTTCGCTTCCAATGGGAACTTCATGATTTGATTTGAAATCGAGTCGGCAATCTTGAGCTGCCCAACCGTATTCATCTTCGGGGCAGCATGGGCGAGAAAAGGTTCAATTTGAGTACTATCGATCGGCAGCAATGGACTGCTTGTTTTCGTAACTAATTGTTTTACTTCCTTAATCGTTGCTTGCTGTTCGGCGGAAAGTTTATAAAAAACATGATCTTTAATGACATATCCATATGACTCTAAATAATCAAGAAAAAGAAATTCGGATAAATCAAGTTGAAAACCAGCTTGTTTTCCTTTGTCTAGTTTTAAGGTAAGAGGCAATTCGGAATCTCTCAGCTCAATTCGGCCAAAAACATTATCACGGTTTTCAAACCGGACACCCACCTTTTCAAGTAATCCCAGAACCTCCCCAGCCATAAATGGCGAAAGATACAGGTAGCGCTCATCGGAGGAAGCTCCATAGTGATAGTAGGAATAGTGCAGTTCTGTATAGATTTCCTCCTGTTTCACCGCATTTAGTAATAGCCCAATGATTTGATTGTCGATTTCAGTAAACTCATGCTCTGTAGGATCATAGGTAAAGTTTTTAGTAAAATGATACTGGTTTTGCGCTTGAATTGTTTTTAAAAAATCTTTAATTTTTTTCACAACATATGGGCGCTTTGGTCCAACTTTCATCTCCAGTGAAATCATTGCTTTCTCACTATATTGTGGTTTTGTTATTTTGCAAATCCATTCAATCGTCAGCGGCTCTTTTGCTCGATTTGTGGTTAGATCAAAACTTTCTTGCCGGGAATTGGCGAGTTTTTGAATAAACTGCTCTGTCAGTTGTTTCACATATTGATTTTGCCGCTCTTGTTGTTGTCTTGCCAGTTCATGCTGCCTGGCTTTTTCTTGCTCAAGACGCTTGCGTTCCCTGTCAAGTATTTGTTGGTGACTTAAAATGGAATTCCCTGAAGAGCTGGATTCGCTTTCGTACATTTCAAGGAGCACTGCCGCAACATGTTTGCATGGATCCCAGTACTGATCGAAGGCCGGACAATTGCAATCACTTTCAATTCCATCCTCATCAATGCGAATTGTAACTTTATAAGTCTTTGATCCTACCACCTTAGCACGCCACGTTTCCCTCGCTGAATCAAAAACCAACTCTCGTACGCGGCCTTGTTTAAAATAAGCAGCCCCGCGGCGATAAACTGTATCGGTAAACAATTCTTTAATCTCACTTTTTGTTAATACGGTTTCCACTTCTTAACCTCCAAAGGAACGCCGGGACGGTTCTGGTGTTTCCGAATTTCCCATTTGTTTCTCTCTGCATTTATATAATTTAATAGAAGCACAGAAAAAAGGATGATTCAACCCCCATCTCTAATTGTTGCTATTATAATTTTTTCCAATCTTGATAGACTTTAATCAAATCAGTTTAAAAACAAGAAAACAATCCAATACACGATTCCTGCCCACAGCAGCAGGATCAGTGCTCCAGCAATCCAGTTTTTCTTTTTGATTTTCTCAGAACTTTCAACTTTTTCCCGGCATTCCTCAAGGATACCTTTTGGAACCAATTTCAACACAAGCATGATTCCTGCTGGCAAAAGAATCAGATCATCCAAATAGCCAAGCATGGGAATGAAATCAGGAATAAGATCGATTGGACTGAATGCATAAGCCACAATAACAGTCGCCAATAGCTTTATATATAAGGGTGTTTTTGGATGTTTGTACACCTCTACTAAAACAAAAATATCCTGCTTGATCTTTTTCGCTTTTGATTTAACATTTGCGAATGCTTTTCCCATTATTCTCCTCCCACAATATTTTACTCTCTCTTATTGCAAGCCTTTTTTTATAAGAATTTGAAGATAACGACAGACTAAAAAACTGGACGATTTCATTACGTCCAGTTCAACAGAAAGTTTCAAATTTATTCGCGCTGTTCAAACGTTTTACAAGCCGTTTCCTGGACATTTGCTGCTTTTTCACCGTGTAAACCGATGACATAGATGGAGTCGGCCAAACATTGATCTCCTTCTGCCCAATATTTACAGTTCTCAACATTGCATTTTACTTCCAATTTCACGAAGCGCCACCTCCCTTTTAAAGGTTGTTCATCCATACCCTTTTTCAAGAGAAGATAATCAAATGTTAAAGAATAACCGATCCCATGCCTTTCAAAACTAGGGGTGGATAATTTGAAAGGTTATTGAAC
>JAKACS010000005.1 GCA_021821235.1 Bacillota bacterium | reverse complement strand
CATCTCCAAAAAAGCAGATAACTCCAGAAAATTATGGAGATATCTGCTTTTTTTGTATTTCTTTTTTTTTTTGAGGAAAAATAAGAAAAACTTTGGAGTGAAAAATCATGTCGCTTTTTTCCCGTTTCAAAAAGCAGCAGCCGGTAGAGGGGAAGAATTCAACTGAGCCTGTATACTTAGGGGCTCAGTTTCAAGAGCAAATGGGCTGGCTGAAAAATGCTTTGAAACAATGTTCAGATGTGCATTTTCACCATCTTACTACAAATGGAATTCGGTTAGGGATTGTATACCTTCAAGGAATGATCGATCAGGCTTTATTTGAAGAAACGATTTTAAAGCCCATCTTGGCGGATGGGTTCGCTTCGTCAAAAGCTGAATTCTTCTACAAATTGCTTGACTTGAAACAAATAAGTGCAATGTCCAGCACTGTTCAAACAGACATGAGCAAAGCGGTACAAAGTGTTTTGGATGGGAATGTATTGGTTGTCGTTGATGGCGAAAGCAGAATGCTCGCATTTCCAGTAATGAGCTTCGATAAAAGGGCTGTTAGTGAGCCCGCAAACGAAAATGTCATAAGGGGACCAAGAGAATCTTTTGTAGAAGACATTTCAACCAATTTGACGTTAATCCGTCGTCGAATTAAAACCCCTTCATTAAAAATGGAACAGCTGCTGGTCGGTAAATTGACACAAACAAAAGTAGTCATTAGCTATATCGAAGGGGTTTGTAAACAGGAGCTGATCGATGAAGTCAAACAGTGCTTAAGCCAGATCCAGATGGATGCGATATTGGATAGCAGTTATTTGGAAGAATGTATTGAGGATCATCCTTTTTCTCCTTTCCCGCAAATAGAGAAGACGGAACGGCCTGATGTTGCTGCAGCAGCGCTTTTACAAGGACGAGTTGTTATTTTTGTCGATGGAACGCCGATCCCCATCATCATGCCCGTTAATTTTTATATGTTTCTGCAATCGGCAGAGGATTATTATCAGCGCTATTTTTCGGCGAGCTGGATCCGGTGGATTCGCATGGCCTTTTTATTAACGTCGCTGATTTTTCCCTCTGTTTATATTGCAGTAACGACTTTTCATCCGGAAATGATCCCGACCAGCTTGTTGATCAGCGTGGCATCGGCTCGGGATAATGTTCCATTTCCGGCCTTTGTTGAAGCATTTATGATGGAGATGGCCTTTGAAGGTTTGCGGGAAGCAGGAATTCGTACGCCAAAAGCGATTGGTCAGGCGATCAGTATTCTGGGTGCTTTGGTCATTGGACAGGCTGCCGTTCAGGCAGGAATTATTTCGGCCCCAATGGTGATTATTGTTTCCCTGACCGGAATTGCCAATTTTATCATACCGCATTATGACTTGGCTTTTACGATTCGATTCCTGCGCTTCCCAGTCATGTTTCTAGCGGCATCTTTCGGAATATTTGGTTTGACGGTCGGCATGCTGCTTATTTATATTCATATGGTCAGTCTGCGCTCGTTTGGCATGCCATATCTGGCTCCTACCGCACCACTCAGGGTTCAAAATTTAAAAGACGTTTTTATCCGGGCGCCATGGTGGACGTTAAATCAAAGTGCAAGTCATAGGAGTTTTAGTGAGGGTGAGGAAGATTGAAAAAAGGGTTAATCTGGTTACTCGTCATTCATACCTTTTTTTTATCTGGCTGCTGGTCTCGGGTAGAAGTAAATGACCGCGCCTTTGTATACGGATTTTTTGTCGACAAAACGAAAGACGGGAAAATCGAATTAACCTTAGCCTTCCCATTACCAAACAGGCTTGCATCAACAAATGTCGGCGGTTCCACCCCAATTGGCAACCCGTATGCATCTGTGTCGAAAAAAGGGACTAATTTAGCCGAGGTTTACCGAAAAATTCAGGTCGACTTGCCCCGTACAATTAGTTGGGGGCATACAAGGGTGGTCGTTGTCGGAGAGGAAATGGCCAAGCACGGAATTGAGCAGATCCTTGAATTTGGTATCCGCGATCCGACCTTTAATATACGGAATTCGATATTGGTAGCTCCTGGGAAAGCAAAGGATGTTGCCCATTTGACACCAGTGTTTGAACGATTCCCTTCGGAAGTGATTCATGAATTCACCCAGAAAAACAATACGATAAATACCACGGTTAAGGATTTTGTTGAAACAGAAAATGGTGATATGATTGTTGGTTTATTAACGATCGGAAAGGAAAAAATGGTGAATGAAAAAAATAATAAATCGTGGGGGGGTGGAACGGGAGGGATGGCTCTATTTAAAAATTTTAAAATGGTCGGGAAGCTGAACCAAAGGAAAGGGCGCGGTGCGTTATGGATGAAAAATCGGATGGAAAATGCCGGAGTTTCATTAGCTTCTCCAACTGACAAAAAGCCGATAAGCTTAATGGTATTAAAATCGAACACGAAAATTCGCCCAGCCAAAAACCAACCGTATTCCTTTCATATTTTAATCAATGCGGAAGATGATGTGTTGGAATCAGAATCGAATCTAAATCTAACCGATCCGCGCATGATTCGGTTGCTGGAAAAAAAGGCAGAAGGCGAAATAAAGAGTAGAATAATCGAAGCATTTAAGGCATCACAACGAAAAAAGGCCGATGTATTTCAGTTAGGAGCCTATTTGTCGTGGTATAAGCCTAAAGTATGGAAGATGGCCCAAAAGAGCTGGGATTCTATTTACGCAGAAAAAGTGAACGTTACGATTGATGTTCATCTGCATATTAAAAGACCAGGAAGTGAGAAAAATCCTTTTTGGTTAAAGGGAAAATAAATTATGTTCATATTAATTGTCTCCTTTAGCGTAATCTTTTTGCTCGAGTGGAATAGGTTAAAAAGAAAAAAACGCAAAAAAAGAACATTTGTCATTGTCTTTGCCATTATGGGGATGTCATTGCTCTACTGTGTGCTTGCGGTTTTATTGTTTAGACATATTCCAAGCCCGAACGATTTAATACAATTCTTATTTCAGCCATTGCAGAAGAAAATTTTAGGGTAGGTGAAGATGTTGAACCAAGAGCGAATTACCCAAAATCAACTTTTGCTGTTTTTTACCCTTTACTTTTATTCCACTGCCGCTGGGTTTTCTTTTGGGCCGCTTGTAAAACAGTCGGAATATGACGCATGGATTGTTCTTTACGTGGGTGCCTTGTCCGGGGGTCTTTTAGCCTTTTTTACAATTAAACTGGCACAGCGGAGGCCGTATGAATATTTGGTTCATTATGGAAAAGATATTTTACCTGTTTGGATTCATGTTCCATTTATGATGATTCTGTTCTTTTTCTATTTGCATTTGGGTGCGTATATTTTAAGGGAATACGAAGATTTTATGGTTCAAACTTATCTTCCAACGACGCCTGGCGCAGCGGTGGGGATTATTTTTGGGTTTGTGATCGCCATTACGGTTAGGTTGGGAATAGAGACATTGTTTCGAACAGCACAAGGTCTGTTTTTCATTATTTTAATAGCTGTTTTACTGCAAAACTTTTTTATCGGGAATGAGTTTGAGTGGGATCGGTGGATGGCATTTATCACAAACCATCAGCTTCAAGGAGTTTTGAAAGGAAGCTATTCAATTGCCCCGTGGTTTGGAGAAGTGATCCTGCTGGTGTTTTTCTTTCCATTAATTGCTGAAAATAAGAAAACAGTGAAATCAGTTATATGGGCACTGGTAATATCGACTGTGATGTTGGTTGTAAATGTGGTCTCAATCCTCTTTTTGTTCGGCCCTGATCTGGCAAGCCATTTGACCTATCCTACACTTGAGCTGATTCGCTATATTCATATCGCCGACTTTATCGAAAATATGGATCCGTTATTGGTTGCCATTTGGTCAACGACTGTATTTTTGAAAGTAAGCATTACACTGTATGTGGCTGTTATCATTTTATCACAATTGTTTCGGTTAAAAGACTACCGTCCATTTACCTTTTCATTGGCGATGGTGATGATTACGATGTCTCTGCAAATGTCCGAAAATACAGCACAATTGAATGATTTTTTTGAAACATCATGGGCAACGTTCGCCTATTTTGTCGAATTCATTCCGATCCTTTACCTCGTGGTTGATACGGTAAAACGGAGAAAAATGAAACAGAGATAACATCGGGGTTCTCAGCCAAATAAATAAAAAGCCGGATAATCGGGACGACGATTTGCAAGTTCACACAAACGCCTTTTTAGAGTGGAAGGCTAAATTGAAAGGCTTGCCCGCCAATAGAATGGAGTATTGTTTTAATGGAGAAGAGTCTGAAGTGGCTCAGACTCTTTCTTTCGAAATCGCAGTGCATAGACATTCCAATGCTCTTGGAATATTAATAATCCGTTGATTTCGACTGCCTTTATAAAGCAGCGATAAATCCCGCTCTGAAAGTTCAAACCTGCCATCTACCAATACATCAATGTGCTGTAGCACAGCAAGATGCTGCGGCTGCCGGATCAGTTCTTCAAATAAATAGCCTGTGTAGCACCATATGTTTTTGCCAGCCTGCTTTAAGCGTTTAGCAAGTAGGGCAAGCTCTGCAGATTGCAGAAAGGGCTCTCCGCCGCTAAACGTCACATCCGATAATTCATTTCCCACGACCTCTTGGAAGATTTCCTCTTCCGACATATTGATACCATTAATCCGATTCCACGACTGTGGGTTGTGACATCCGAGGCAATGATGAGGACAACCTGCAAAAAAAATAACCGTCCGCAATCCTTTTCCGTCTACTATGGAATCATGAAGAATGTTTAACACTTGCATTGGCAGTCACCGGATTTGTGTTGGGGCTAATCCCAGTCTGTTGAGTTTTTCCATCATTGTTACTCGTATCGTTTTTGCGAAGGCCGTGCTTGACTCGATCACGTTCTTCACTTTGTTTGCTCGAATTCCACCTGTTTAAGGAACCGACTAAATAACCGGTAATTCTTCTAATTCGTTCGATTTTCGCTTCATCGGTATTGCCGCAATTCGGGCATTCATTTTCAATGATGCCTTTATAGTGGCATGCCATGCACCCGTCTACAGGGTGATTGATGCTTCCGTAACCAATTCCATTTTTTTGCATTGCGCGAACAATCGAATCTAAAGCGTCAATATTTTTGCTGGCATTTCCATCTAGCTCGATGTATGTGATATGTCCGCCATTTGTCAGTTCATGAAAAGGGGCTTCAATTTTGATTTTATCAATTGCTTTAATTTGATAATAAACAGGGACATGAAAGCTGTTCGTGAAATACTCCCGGTCGGTCACCCCTTTAATGACCCCATGTTTTGCCCTTGTTTGCCGAAGAGCTTTCCCTGCGAACGACTCGGCAGGAGTAGCAACTAATGAAAAGTTCAACTGTTTCCGTTCGGTGGCTATATCCATTTTTAATCGTAAAAATTGAATGATTTCATATCCAAGCTGCTGTGCCTCTTTACTCTCGCCATGGTGTGCCCCGGTTAATTGGACTAAAGCTTCTGCCAATCCGACAAAACCAACAGACAGTGTCCCTTGTTTTAAAATATCCGTTAATTTTTGCTGCGGCTCTAATTCTTCTCCGTTCCACCATACGCCTTGGCGATATAAAAATGTAAAGTGGCTCGCTGTTTTTTCCGCTTGATATAAATACCGTTCATACAGCTGTTTAATACAAAGATTCGTATAATTTTCGAGCTTTTTCCAAAAGTCATGAATCGATGCTGATTCGATCGCCAGCAGTGGCAAATTAATCGAGGTAAACGAAAGATTGCCTCTGCCGACTGGCGTTTCTTTGCCGTTGATATTGCCGATCACCCTTGTGCGGCACCCCATTGTACTGATTTCCGATTCTTTTGTGCCGTCATAGTAAGCTAGATTAAAGGGGGCATCGATAAATACGTAATTTGGAAAAAGCCGCTTTGCTGTCGTTTCTAAAGAAAGGCGGTACAAGTCGAAGTTTGGATCGCCCTCATTAAAATTAATTCCTTCCTTAATTTTAAAAACGATAATGGGAAAAATGGGAGTTTCACCATTACCTAACCCTTTTTGTGTAGCCAGAAGGATGTTTTTTGTAATCAGCCTTCCTTCTTTTGACATATCCGTCCCAAGATTGATTGAAATAAACGGTGTTTGTCCCCCGCCTCTTGAGTGCATGGAATTGGAATTGTGGCAAAACGCTTCACATGCTTGAAAAACTTCACGCTCCGTCCATTCCCATGCCTTTTCCTCAATGAATGCTTCATCAGCTTCAAATGTGATTTCACGAACCAATTCTTTTTTCTTTTCAAAGGTCATTCGAACATAAGGAGCTAAATCATAATCAAAAGTAGGGATCGATTGGCCGCCATGCTGCATATTTTGATTTGCTTGAAAAATAATACTTGTCAATGCCATCGCACTCATAATGTTTTTTGGTTCTCTCATATGTCCGTGACCTGTATTGAAACCATTTTTCAACAGTTTTGCAAGCGGGATTTGACTGCAAGTTGTTGTGCCACTTGCGTAGTAATCGAGGTCATGAATATGAATATACCCATCCAAAAAAGCTTGTTTTACGTCTTCTGAAAGCAGGTTTTCGAGAGTATAATGCTTAGCAGAAGCAGAGGCAAATAAACTCATCATCCCCATTGGCGATAATCCATCAACATTGGCGTTTTCCTGTACTAAATCCTGGTTGTTGTTTTCTAAAATTTGTTTAAATTGTTCATCTAGCGTTAACATAAGATTCACTTCCGTTTCGGCATTTTTTCATAAAAATTTCAACAAACCATTTGCAGCGTTCGAGATCGCTTATTTGCGGACTTAACTCAATTTTTAACGTAACCGTCAAATTAGTATGAACATGGAGCATATCACGAAATCGATCAACCGCCCCGCAAAAATTTGGGTAAAAACTGTCCCCTGTTCCGACGACACCTGTAATGATTTGTTTGCCATCCATTGTTTCAAATGCTTGGTAGAGCGGTTCCATCTCAGGCGGAAGCTCCCCGTCTCCCCACGTATACGTTCCGATCACAATCGCATCATACACGCCAAGCTGACCAAAAGGAAATTCAGTGATCCGGTATAATTCTACTGTGGAAACATGTTTTAGAAAAAGCGTATACAGGATTTTTACAAGTTCTTCTGTATTGCCCGTTTTCGAACTGTAGATGATTGCGATTTTCATAGCTCATCAAACCCATTCGATTGCGAGACTTTCGAATATGTCCTTGCCTTTTGCTCAAAGAAATCAGATTTTGTGTCGTTGATCATTTCATCGCTGAAAACATGAATCCATGGCATTGGATTTTCGCGATCGGGATAGCAATTTTCGAGTCCAAGCTGACGCAAGCGCTTGTTGGCCAAGTATTCAACGTAATGCTCAAACTCGTTTAGATCGATTCCTTTTATCTCTTTCAAAATCACATGTGCCCATTCT
This sequence comes from Bacillota bacterium, assembly GCA_021821235.1. The sequence goes on along the minus strand of JAKACS010000005.1, from coordinate 9,902 downwards.
TTCTCAAGCTGTACGGCGTGATCAATTGTTTGATAAATATAGTCAATGTTTTCAGCTGTATTTAAATCAGGATTCTCTGTTAACAAGATTCGAATGAACTGGGACATAAAGTAAGCATGCTGCATTTCATCCCGCTGAATATAACTGATCATCGTGCTTGTTTTGACCATTTTCTGCTGCCGGGCAAGGTGATAGAAGAAGGCAAATCCCGCGTAAAAGTAAATCCCCTCTAAATTGATCGAATTCACTCCAAGTTTAAATAAGTGGAGAGGGGTTGGATTCTGGCGAAAACCTTCATAAGCGTCTAAAATCAACCCATTTCGTTTTTGCACAATCGGATCGTCTTTCGCTTGATTAAAGCGTGCGTTTTGCTCCCCTAAAGGCACAAGCGAACTCAGGATATAAGAATACGATTCATTATGTACGGCTTCTTGTTGTGAAATAACGGCGAAAATCGCTTTAAAGCTGGAATCTGTTACAAAGTCCATGACTTGGCACATTGTCGGTGTTTGCAGACTATCAAGTGAAGCAAGCTGTGTGTTGACACGCAAAAATACATCCTGTTCGAGCGAATTTAGAGAATCCCATTGCTTGATATCGTCTTGCAGATTGATTTCCTGTGCCTTCCAAAAGTTTGACAATAGCGTCTGGTATAAATCATACATGTGCGGAAAGGCAATATCGTTCCAATTCAATAGTCCTGAAGATTTCCCATTGATAATCCCTGTTGATTTATTGGGATGTTCGGGGTTGAGCAGTTTCATTCTCTGTAGTGGTGCGTGAATATTCATGTTTAACTCCTCCTTTGCCTGCCATGTTAACTATGGCAGGCCTCACATTCTTCGATCTCGGCTTGCGAGGTGCTTCTGACATAATAAGTTGTCTTTAACCCTTGCTTCCACGCTTCCAAATGAAGGGTCAACAATTCTTTTGCTTTAATGTCGTGTTTTACATATAAATTAAAGCTGATTGACTGATCAATATGGCGCTGCCGGGCTGCATTTTGCCGAATGCTCCAAAGCTGGTTTACTTGATGGCGCGCCCGGCGGTAGTAGGTATACGTATTATGATTCAAATCAGGCGCAGTGACCTTAAATTTAAAATTCTTTTTCTCTTCAGCGTATTCTACGGCATACAAAGGATCAATGCCATCGGTTGAACCGCCAATTTTTGCCGTTGATGAGTTTGGCGCAATTGCCATCAGCCAGCCATTGCGGATTCCGTGTTTTTTGATTTCGGTTTTCAATTGACTCCATCGTTCAGTTTTATAATTTTTTCGTTCAAAATAGAAGCCAGTGTCCCATTCAGACCCATGGAATTGGCTATATGCCCCTTTTTCTCTGGCAAGTTCCATCGATGAGCGGATTGTATGATAGGCAATCTCTTCATAAAGTTTGTCAGCATATTGAACGGCTTCCTCTGATTCCCAATGGATTTTGTTAAGGGCAAGAAGATGGTGCCAACCGAATGTCCCGAGGCCAATTGCCCGGAACTTTTGATTGGTCTGTTGTGCTTGTCCGACTGAAATTGTGTTGATATCAATTACATTGTCTAACATCCGCACTTGAATCAGGATTAACCGATTAAGAACGTTTGCGGGAACGGCTTTTGCCAGATTAATAGACGACAGATTGCATACAACAAAGTCACCCGATTTCCGGACGATCACAAGGTTCCCATCTTCATCCTGATATTCATTTATAATGGTCGTGGCAGACATGTTTTGGGCAATTTCCGTGCAAAGATTGCTGCAGAAAATCGCTGTCCGTCCTTTGCCAAGAAGATGCTTGTTCGGGTTTTGCCGGTTGACTTCATCACGATAAAACATATACGGCGTGCCTGTCTCCAATTGAGCGACCATGATCCGAACCATAATGTCCATCGCCCGATACGTTTTTCGCGGCAAAAGCGGATGATTGACTGCTTCCATGTATTTTTCACTGAAGTATTTTTTGTCTGTTTCATCATAAAAATCTTCTAGGCCAAGCGGCTGACCGTTTTCATCTTTCCAGTCCATGATTTGTTTGACTTGATGCGGACAAAATGTATGCCATTCGCCAATGCTACGCCCTAGCTCATCTGTTTCTTGAAGTTTTTCCATAAATAAATCCGGGATAGTGACGCCGGTGAAAATATCATGGGCTTTGCGACGCTCATCGCCGTTATTGGTTTTCAGATCAAGAAATCCGTTCATGATATCTTTGTGGAACAAATCGAGATAAATCGCAATCGCTCCTTGGCGTTGGCCGAGCTGATCTACATTGACAGCCGTATCATTGATTAACTTGATCCATGGAACAACGCCGGATGAGTTTCCTTTGAAACCTTTGATATCCGAACCGAGGGCGCGGACTTTGCCATAGTAAATCCCAATACCGCCGCCATCTTTACTTAGTCTGGCAATATCCCAATTGTTTAAATAAATTCCGTCCAAAGAATCATCGACGGTGTCGATAAAACAGGAGGATAGCTGGCCAAAGTTTTTTCCGGCATTTGCGAGTGTCGGTGTTGCGACTGTCATATATAAGTGGCTTAGTGCCCAATAAGCTTCTTTGACGAGCTGTAAACGAGCGGCTGATTTTTCATGCATCATTAACGTCATCGCGATGATCATGAATCGTTCTTGGGGAAGTTCATATATATTTCGCTCATGGTCTTTGGCAAGATAGCGATCGGCCAGCAAAAATAATCCAATATAATTAAATAAATGGTCACGTTCCGGTTTTATTTCTTTTGCTAGTTCTTCGACTTCTTGTTTTGAATAGAAGGTAAGCAGTTTTGCTGAATAAATCCCCTTGTCTGACAGAACTTTGATTAAGGTGTAAAAGTCACCATATTTGGCTATTTGATGATAGCCGCGGTTAGTTGCCGCTTTTCCGTATAATTCATTGAGATATAACCGGGCCGCAACATACGTCCAATTCGGCTCATCAATGGCAATCTGATTTAATGCATAGAATAAAGCCTGTTCGTTTGCTTCTGTTTCAGAGGTGAAGGTCCCTTTCACTTGGTTGATGAGGGCTGATGCATCGATGTGATAATCTTTTGATGCTTTTTCGATTGTTTCGAGAACATAAGCTTGTGTAATCATCGTTTTCCTCCTAAAATAAAAAATCCGCTCATGAGGACGTGAGCGGATGAAACGATAACAGCAAAAGGAACACACCTTTTGGAGCCACCGATTCATCTTCTCAATCCCCGAAGAAGTTGAAACAATTAAGGTTGGACAGGTCTCCTGACTCATGCTTCATCCTACTTTAAACCCTTCCCATATAAGTACCTGCGGCTGCAAGTTAGCTTATCCAGTGGTTTATTTATTTCGTCAGCATTTACAGTTGCGGGGGCAGTTCCGGCATTTCACCGGATTCCCTATTAAGCCAAATGGCATCCAATCTCAAGGCGTTCAATATATAGTATTAATACTTTCTACATGATTCAATATATAGTATTTTTAAAACAAATACAATCAATATTTTTTTGAAAGTACTATTAGAATTGTAAAAGTTAAACTTGTTTGGTGAGAATTTTACGACAATTATTGCAGGATAAATCGATTATTAAAGTGATAACCGCCTAATGTATTTTAATTGAAGAGTGAATTCATTCAGAATATTAGCTGTTTCAATAAAATTGACAAGTTTTTGTTTTTATAATTATTCTTTACTAGAATAGTATTTTGGAAACCGATTCAGGGGGCATAAATGGTGATGATGATCGATCTGCTTAAAAACTTAATTTCGATTGATAGCTCGACGAAGAACGGCGCTAACGAGGCTGTTGATTTTTGTGAAAAGTGGCTGCTTGAACGAAATTTACTGGTAAAAAAATTAACAAATAATGGCTACAACATGCTGGTTTGTGAGATCGGCAGCGGCGAGCAAACTATTGTTTACAATGGCCATGTCGATGTCGTGAGCGGAAAGGCTGATTTGTTTCGTCCAAAAGAGAAGGGTGGAAGGCTGTACGGCCGTGGAGCCGCTGATATGAAGGCGGGGGTTGCTGCGATGATGGTCGCAATGGCTGAGTTACAAAATCGTGATTTAAAAACAAAAGTTCAGCTGCAAATTGTTTCGGATGAGGAAATTGGCGGATTTAATTGTGCCGGGTACTTAACAGCACAAGGATACCTTGGTGACTTTGTTATTTGTGCCGAACCGACACAATTGGGAATCGGTCTTCAGGCGAAAGGAATCATGCATGTCGACATTGAAATCCAAGGGAAATCGGCGCACGGAAGCAGACCGTGGGAAGGAGTCAATGCAATTGAAAAGGCCTACCAAACCCATGAAAAAATTTTAAAATTGCCGTTTGTTGGTGAAAGTTCGGAGCTTTATCCATCTCCTTCGATCAATTTAGCGATGATTAAAGGTGGTGATGCGTATAATAAGGTTCCCGAAAAATGCATTCTGGCGTATGATATCCGTTTTTTACCAACGCAAACGAAGGAGGAAATCAGAAAGCAAATTGAAAAGACAACAGATGGAATCGTAACCGCTGGCATGTCAGGAGAACCTGTCAGGACCGAGCCCAATGATCGATTTATCACTGCCTTGGTTCCAGTGATTGAAAAAATAACAACGAAAAAGGCAGCCATTTTCGGCCAGCATGGATCAGCAGATACCCGTTTTTTCTCTGCATATGGCATCCCTGCGATCGAATTCGGTCCAAGTGGAGCGAATTGGCATGGGGATGAAGAATATGTTGTGATCGAGTCAATTCATCAATATCGACAAATGCTAGTTGACTATGCTTTAAGCTTTTAGTTGCGTAAAAAAAGCCAATCAAATTGATTGACTTTTTGATAATATCAGGAGGCTCACCGCACGCCCGCGAAATGCGAGTGCCAGGAGCGGTAATTAGCAGCCCTGATTTAACAACCAAACCAAACAAGACCGGGCGGTTTATGCCCGGTTTTCTTACTATTTACTGAATCGTAACACTTTGACCTTCTATGACAACTTTTTCATTTTCGCTTAAGTTGGTAAAGACAACTGGCGTGATAATGGACGGAACTTTATCTTTAATCGAATCAAAGTCTGCTTCGAGCAGTTTTTGTCCTTTTTTCACCTTTTGTCCGTCTTTGACAAACGAAGTAAATCCTTCGCCGTTTAAGCTAACCGTTTCAAGTCCGACATGAATCAGAATTTCCCTGCCGTTTTGATCTCTCAAACTGACAGCGTGCTTCGTCGGAAAAACGCTGATCACCTCACCATCTATTGGTGATACAATTGTTCCATTTGTCGGCTGAATTGCAAATCCGTCACCCATCATTTTTTGCGAAAATACAGGATCTGGGACGGTTTCAATTGGGACAATTTGGCCTTCTAAAGGGATCATAATCGATGAATCACTTTCAGCTGCTTTCTTTTTAAACAAATTTTTAAACATCTAAAAACCACCTTTTAGCCGAATATCTTGGGGAACCGGTTCCATTCAATAACATAACAATAAAAAGCTTACAAATTATTTTAATAATATTCCGTCAAGAAATCAATGGCAATTCGATGAAAAGACTTTCTTAAAAAAAAAAATCATCTTATACTTAAGATACCCATGAACCGTTTGGTTAATCCTAGCATTGGTATTTTTACTTTAGAAAAATGAGGATCCAAGTATGATAAAAACAATTTCTGACATTGCCCGATTATCGGGTGTTGCAAAGAGCACCGTTTCGCGGTACCTCAATGGTGGCTCTGTTAGTGATGCCACGAAAAAAAAGATTGAGCGCGTTATCAAAGAAACAGGCTACATTCCAAATACATTTGCCCAAAGCTTAAAAGCAAAAAAACCGAATATCATTGGAACCATTGTTCCTCGCCTTGATTCGTATGCAACCTCGCAAACATTGATTGGCATTGATGAGCAATTAAGAGAGCTCAATTACCAAATGCTCATCTCTAACACAAGCCAAAATTTGGAAAGAGAGATTGAAAATATATACGGCATGGCAAGGCAAAAGGTTGCGGGGATTATTTTGCTGGCAACGCAAATAACGAATGCCCATTTTGAAGCATTTGACCAACTGCAAATACCTGTATTGCTTATTGGTCAGCAGCACGAGGAAGTTTTTAGTGTCATTCACAATGACTATGACGCCGCCTATGAATTGGGAAGATATGTCCTTGCAAACGGCCACCGCAAAATTGCTTTTTTAGGCGTAACGGAAAAGGATATCGCCGTTGGGGTGAAGCGAAAGGAAGGGTTTAAACAGGCGCTCGAAGAAGTGGCCGATTGCGATGTAAAATTTTACGAGACGAGCTTTAAAATTGATGAAGCCATTGCAAAGGTGCCTTCGATCATCGATGAATTTCATCCTACGATATTGGTTTGTGCGACCGACAATATTGCCCTTGGTGCAATCAAGGCCGCTCATTTAAAAGGAATCAAGGTGCCAGCCGATTTATCGATTACCGGGTTTGGCGGGTATGATGTAACCGAAATTATTCATCCTGGCTTAACAACCGTTAAATTTTTTTACGCAGATGCGGGCAAGGTTGCAGCGCAAAGCATGGTGAAATTGCTAAATGGCCAAAAGATTGCGCCATTAATTCTATCAAAATATAAAATTATTAAACGGGAAAGCGTTGACAATTTATTCACTCGCGGTTTATAATGCAAGTGGAATCGGTTCCAATTGCATTGTTACGGAATTTGGAACCGGTTCCCTACCTAATTAGTCATGATTTATTAAAGCCTTTTCAAATTTTTAGACTCTTGTTTGGAACCGGTACCATAGAGATCGAATCACAAAGGAGAATGAAGATGAATTACAAAGAAAATGCGCAAGCCATTTTAGCGGCGATTGGCGGAAAAGAAAATGTTTCAGCCGCTGCACACTGTGCAACGCGACTTCGTTTGGTTTTGCATGATGAAGATAAAATTGATCAAACTGCATTAGATCAGATGGAGCTTGTCAAAGGAACTTTTTCAACAGGAGGGCAATACCAAATTATATTGGGTTCCGGCATTGTTAATGAAGTATACAGGCCATTCATTCAGCTGGTCGGAATTAATGAAATGTCAACAACAGAGGTCAAAAGTGCAAGTGCGAAAAAGCAAAATCCGCTTTTGCAGCTTGTTAAATTGCTTTCAGATATTTTTGTCCCGATTATTCCAGCCATTGTTGCCGGTGGTCTGTTGATGGGTCTAAATAACTTGTTAACGGCAAAAGACTTATTTATCGCCGGGAAATCATTGATTGATGCCAACCCGGGAATTGCTGACTTAGCGGCTATGATTAACACGTTTGCCAACGCCGCCTTTGTCTTTTTACCGGTGCTGATCGGTTTTTCGGCCACAAAACGGTTTGGCGGTAATCCGTTCTTAGGCGCAACGCTTGGAATGATTATGGTTCATCCAGACTTGTTGAATGCCTATGGCTATGGTGCAGCGTTAGTTGATAACAAGGTACCGGTCTGGAATATACTTGGCTTTACAATCGAGAAGGTTGGTTATCAAGGAACAGTCTTACCAGTTCTAGCTTCTTCTTTCATTCTGGCAAAAATTGAAATCGGATTGCGAAAAGTTACGCCATCTGCACTGGATAATTTGTTAACCCCATTGCTCTCAATTCTAGTAACGGCTGTATTAACATTCACGATTGTTGGGCCGATCACAAGAACTGCCGGGAATCTTTTTACAGACGGAATCGTTTGGATGTATAACACAACCGGCTTTGTTGGCGGCGGAATCTTCGGTTTCTTCTATGCGCCAATTGTTATTACCGGTATGCACCAAAGCTTTATTGCCGTTGAAACACAGTTAATTTCTGATATTGCCAAAACGGGTGGTTCATTCCTGTTTCCGATTGCAGCGATGTCCAATGTCGCGCAAGGTGCGGCGACGCTTGCGGTGCTGCTGATCACCAAAGATAAAAAGATGAAAAGCCTTGCATCGGCATCAGGAATTTCCGCCTTGCTTGGCATTACTGAACCGGCGATGTTCGGTGTGAACTTAAAACTAAGATATCCATTTTTCGGAGCCATCATCGGCGCAGGTGTCGCTTCGGCATTCATTACTTTCTTTAAGGTGAAAGCAGTTGCGTTAGGGGCAGCCGGTCTTCCGGGAATCATTTCGATCAAGCCTGGTGAGATTCTTTACTATGTTATCGGTATGGTTATCTCGATTGGGGTTGCATTTACGATGACACTGGTTTTGTCAAAAAGAAACGCAAAAAAAAATGCAGTTGATGTTGAGAACAAAGCGGCATAATTTTTCGATAGGAAAGGGGAATCTGCTGATTCTCCTTTATTTGCTTAAAAGGAGTTAGACAACGATGATTTGGACAAAAGAAAAACGTTATCGCCGAATTGATGAGGCAAGTCAGGAGGAACTTCTGAAACTGCGCTCTGACGTGAGCGGTTGCCAGTGGCGACAAACCTATCACATTCAGCCTGTAACAGGCCTGCTGAATGACCCGAACGGATTTTCCTATTTTAACGGGGAGTATCATTTGTTTTATCAATGGTTCCCGCTAGGTCCTGTGCACGGTTTAAAATACTGGTACCACACGAAATCAAAAGACCTTGTTCAGTGGGAAAATGTTGGAATTGGCATTGAGCCAACAAATGAGTATGACAGTCACGGCGCCTATTCCGGAAGTGCAATCGAACATGGAGGGAAATTGTATTTACTTTATACAGGCAATACGCGCGATGAAAATTGGGTTAGACATCCCTATCAATGTCTGGCAGTTATGGATCCCTCAGGAGAAATTGCGAAGCTGGAACAACCAGTAATTCGCGAAGTTCCAAATGGCTATACAGACCATTTCCGCGATCCGAAAGTTTGGAAGGACGGGGATGTATTTTATGCCATGATTGGTGCCCAGCGGGAGAATGAAACAGGCTGTGTTGTGTTGTATCGTTCAGAAGACTTGCGTAATTGGGAGTTTGTTGGCGAAATCAATACTGATTTAGAAAATTTTGGATATATGTGGGAGTGCCCCGATTATTTTACATTGCAGGATAAAGGGGTACTGATCTTTTCACCACAAGGAATTGAGCCGAAAGAAGATCAATTCCATAATATTTATCAATCTGGTTATGTGTTAGGGGAAAAGCTGGCTATTGACCAATTGACGTTGGTGCATGGTTCTTTTCGGGAACTTGATCGTGGGTTTGACTTTTATGCACCGCAAACCATGATCGATCCGGATGGGAGGCGGATTTTAGTAGGTTGGATGGGTCTCCCAGAAATTGAATACCCTACCGACAAAAACGGCTGGGCTCATTGTTTAACATTGCCAAGGGAACTGTCTATTAACGAAGGGAAATTGATGCAACGGCCGGTAAAAGAGCTGGAAACATTAAGAGGGCAATCGTCGGAAGTAAAAGCAGTACTCAATAATGAAAAGAAGGAATATGTAGGCTTTTCGGGAACGGCGTATGAGTTAATTGCTGAGTTTAGCGAATTTGATGCGGTTGAATTCGGGATAGAGTTCAGAGCCGGCGATGAAGAGAAAACAGTCGTTTATTATGACGCTGTTCAGAAAAATGTGATACTGGATCGTTCGTATTCAGGCGCAGCCGTTGCTGAGGATTACGGAACTGTTCGCAAATGTGCTCTTGATGATGCGCCAAAAATCAAACTCCACGTATTTGTCGATGTTTCTTCTATCGAGATGTTTATTAATGACGGCAAGGAAGTATTTACAAGCCGCATTTTTCCAAGTAGTGATAGTGATGGAATTCGCTTTTTCGCGGCAGGTGGAAAAGCTCATCTCCACGCTGAAAAGTGGGATTATTAAATTCAAAGTATAAAAAAGCAACAGTCTCCTTTCTATTTGATGGAGGCTGTTGCTTTTTTATTGATCTGTATTTGGGGCATAGGCGGAATTCCCTGGTATGAAGGCGGAAAAAAGGAGATGAAGGCGGAATTCCGCACAGTTTAGGCGAGAAAAA
>JAKACS010000534.1 GCA_021821235.1 Bacillota bacterium | reverse complement strand
TGGCTGCGGTGTTTGGAGAGCATGTCAAAGCCGATAAAGGCGCTGTCTTGATCCGAAACCATGGCATCACGGTTTGGGGTGAAGATGCGTTCAGCGCGAAAAAATATTTGGAAGCATGTGAATTTTTGTTTCAATATCAGTTGAAATTGCTGTCATTGCGAAGCGTCTTTCTAGCCAAATAGGCTGGAAAACGACTAGGTTAAGTTTAATTTGGAAAATGGTTTATTAGAAGAGCCTTCATGACGCAAGTTGGGTCAAAAATACAGTGGACGTGTCATGAGAAGAGGTTTCATGACGCATGGTGGATCAAAAAGCGAGGAAACGCGTCATGAGAGCGGCCGTCAAGGCCCGTCAGAGCGAAAAAAGGGAGCGATGGGGCATAGAGAAAGGTTATCAATACTTAAAAGAGGCAAAAGTCGGTGTAAGCGTGTTATAAGAATAATGTTTTGACACATGCAGGGCAAAAAAACTTATTATTCGTTATTAGAACAGTGATCATTACCCGCTAACAAATTATAGGAGGCTAGCAAAATGGCACAAATTCGTTTTCACGCAACAAATGAGAGAATTGAAAAGGAAACTGAAGTTGAAGCATTTTTAAATTCGCAAGGGGTTATTTTTGAAAAATGGGATATTACCAAATTACCAGAAGGATTAAAAGAAACATACTTGTTATCGGATGAAGAAAAGGAACAAATTTTAGAAACGTTTGCGCCAGAAATTTCCGATATTTCTGCCCGCCGCGGCTACAAAGCACAAGATGTCATTTCTTTGACGGAAGCTACACCGAACCTAGATGAACTCCTTGTCAATTTCAAGCGTGAGCACCATCATTCCGATGATGAAGTTCGCTTTATTGTCAGCGGCCATGGGATTTTTGCGATTGAAGGGGAAAATGGAACATGGTTTGATGTCGAATTATATCCTGGCGACCTCATTTCTGTTCCGGAAAATGTCCGCCACTATTTTACCCTTCAAGAAGACCGCCAAGTGGTTGCCATCCGAATCTTTGTTACTACTGCCGGATGGGTGCCAATCTATGAAAAAGAACAATTTCAAGCATAAACTCTAGTAAAATTATCGTAGACACCCATTTCCTTCTTTTTTTGAACAAATAACCATGCAGTTGAGCAATCAACTGCATATTTTATGGCAAAAAAAGAAAAGAGGTTTTAAAATGCATTGGTATGAAAATTTTCGGGACAAGCTGGATGACCGACTCTATGCTGAACTAAAGACAAAAGGAGTTCAAGTGGCTGAAACTCCCACACCTGAACCCATTCCTGTCCTTATCCGAATTGCCGAAGAATCCCATGTGGAAAAGCTGGCGGAGTTACATGAACTGCTGCCGCACGAGCAGGAAGGAATCTCCATTCCCGGTTTTCGCTATCTATCAGCCAGATTGGACGAAAAGACGCTTGAAAAGTTGGCACGGTCACCCCATGTCCATATGCTTCATTTTGACATCAAAATAAAGACCCGGTTAAACATTGCAACACCAACAATTGGCGCTGACTATGCAAAAAAGAATTATGGACTAACCGGCAAGGGGGTTGTGATTGCCGTTCTCGACACCGGGATTTATCCCCATCTTGACTTTACCCGTCCCCAAAATCGAATTATTCATTTCAAAGATTTTGTGAACGGCAAAACCGCCCCATATGATGACAATGGGCATGGTACTCATGTGGCAGGCTGTGCTGCCGGGAACGGATGGGCTTCGGGGGGGAAATATCGCGCTCCCGCTTCTGAAGCATTTTTAGTAGGTGTTAAAGTGCTTGATGCAAACGGGGAAGTCTATTCCTCTAGCATCATTGCCGGAATAGACTATTGCATCCAAAAGAAAACCGAATTAAAAATTAGGATTATCAATCTATCACTTGGAGGTGAAGCAACGGTTCCATATACGAACGATCCGCTTGCCATGGCTGCTGCCAAAGCAGTCAAAGCAGGAATTGCTGTGTTCGCTGCTGCCGGCAACAGCGGCTCTGCTGCCAAGACGATTAACACTCCCGGCGTGCATCCGCGTGTGACAACCGTTGGTGCATTTGACGACCGAAATACGATTAATCTTTGGGATGACCGGGAGGCCTCCTACACAAGCCAGCCGCCTACCTATGACACCCTTGTAAAGCCAGATGTTTTTACACCCGGAACAAATATTATTGCCCCACTTTCACCAAACTCAACAATTTCAAAAGAAGCCCCCGGTTCCATCATTAACATCAACTACATTTCTTTATCGGGAACATCGATGGCTACCGGGATCTGTTCTGGCGCTACCGCCGTCATCCTTCAATGCTTTCCAATCCAACCCCAGAACTGTTAAAATTGTATATGATAGAAACTCAGCATATCCTGCCTTACAGTATAAGGGGGGATAGTTAGATTGCCGCAGTTTTTGCGACTATTGCTTGTATCGTAAAAGTGATAGGGGAATATTAAGGTGCAGTTGTAGTTTTTTAAAAAAAGCTTAGACCGATCTTGTTTAAACTGTTCCAATAAATTATCTTGGTTCAATTCAAATTATTACGTGAAATAAAGTGAGGTCTAGAAATCTTAAAAATCAGACAAAAAACTTAATTGACACCTGTTATGTATATAGATCTTACATACTGACGGTTGGATGATTACAATTATAAAATCTTAATTCTTAGAATTCAGTATAAATATAGAAAATAGTATTGATAATAATTGGCAATTGTACTACTATTTTCATATAGTTACCCGGGATACTATTTATTTAATAGGAATTAATAATTGTAAAGGAGCATATTAAATGAAAAAAGTTATGATTATGGGACTCATAGGTAGTAGTGCTTCTGCTGCGGCAACAATTCTTAATTATCTGGATTGGATTGCATGGGCTTCATTATTATTGAGTCTAACCGGAATTGGTGCCAGTGCCTCTGCTATTATTTGGGCTTATCGTGCTACTATTTTGGGGTTAAGCAGAGCTGGTAGAAGAGCAGCTGCAAAAGCACTTTAAATTGAGGGTAGTGAAGTGATGCTAATAAGCCCCTAATAATTGGACTCCTACCCTACCCTAACCTAAAATTTAGTTAAGGTACCGGGTAGGAGTCCCAAATAATTAATAAAAGGAAGACAATTGAAATAAAAAAAATAATATATTCGATGCATGAAATTAAGGTGATAATGGTTGAGGAGTTACCAATGTAAATGAGTTTAGAATCTGGACAAACTATTTTAAAAGATGTGCCGGTGTATATATTTTTACGGCCAAGAGCGTTTGTATGCCAGTTTAATTGCCCTAACACTAAAAGGTTTTGGTATTAATTTATTAATAAATTTATATCTTTATAAAGTTTTTAAAATAACCGCGTAAATCTTTTGTATCATTAACTAGACTCTTGCAAAAACATTGTCATATCGAAATTTGTCTAAAATAAGGTTATTTTTGGAACCTTTGTCGTGTCTCCAAATAAAAGAAGGACATTCACACCTTTTTGTTGAAATTTGTGGTTACCACAACCGAATTCCATTA
>JAKACS010000533.1 GCA_021821235.1 Bacillota bacterium | reverse complement strand
CCCGCAAAGGGGTGAGAAAGCTGAGAAACGGTCACTAGGAGGCGGAGTAATGCCCGCAAAGGGGTGAGAAAGCTGAGAAACGGTCGTTAGGAGGAGCGCAAACGCCCGTTTTGTCGAAAAGAAGCTGAGAAACGGTCGTTAGGAGGGGGGTTAATGCCCGTTTTGTCGAAAGAAAGCTGAGAAATGGTCGTTAGGAGGAGCACTAACGCCCGTTTTGTAGAGGGAAAGCTGAGAAATGGTCGTTAGAAGGAGCGCAAACGCCCGTTTTGTCGAAAAAAAGCTGAGAAACGGTCGTTAGGTGGGGAGCTAACGCCCGCTTAGGTTGTGCAATACTAATACTCGTAGGTTAGCCAGCCAAATAAACTCATTAAAAAGGAACTGGCACACGTTTTGTGTCGTGTGCCAGTTTCATGTATTTTTTTAAGATGATATTTTTACTTTTTTCTTCGTAATCGTCCATTTGCCGCGACTTGGACTGATGACGAGGTCATTGTACGCCAGGACATTCAAATCTCGTTGGACGGTGCGAGGAGTGATACCAAATTCCTCTACAAGTTCCTGTGTTGTCACAGTACCTTTTTTGTGGATAAACATGTAGATGCATTTAATACGGTTTAACATCCGGTTAGTTGAAGGTTTCAAAGAACCACTCCCTATCCTTTTTTCAAACCTATGGCGAAATCCTGCTACCGACACTTCTTTGAAGAGAAAGGTCTTCAATCAGTATGTAATTTTCTTTTCCACAGACAACTCCTTTTCATGGAACGTTGCAGTGTTTCCAAAGATGTCATACCTCTTACTTTATTGTACAAGTAAATTCAGAAGATTTCCACCTTTGGAACGAAACTTAACATAAATTAAACAATCTCTCACCTAATACTATAGAATATGGGAAAATGGAGGGGGAATATGATTACTTTTCGTAATTTTTAAACAATAAACACAATAATTTTTTCAAAGAAAATTGCCATGACCTTTGCCGAAGTGATATTGTCAAGATAAGGATATTTTTTTGTGGGAGCTTTTGAGTTGACGAAAATACATTGTATGAAAGAAGTAGTTGTTTAAAGCGGAGAAACCTTTTAAAAAAACAAAAAGGGGAGAATTGAAACATGAATTTTGCAATAGTGAATGGAAAGATGATCGAGCGTTCGGAAGCAAAAGTGGATATTGAAGATCGCGGCTATCAATTTGGCGATGGCGTATATGAAGTCATTCGCGTTTATAATGGCAGGATGTTTACCCGAAAACAACATATAGATCGTTTTTATCGTAGTGCGGAAAGCATTGGAATTGCCATTCCGGATAAGAAGGAACAGTTAACGGAAATGCTGAATGAGTTGGTCGCTCGAAACAATCTCGGCCTCGGAATCATTTATTTGCAAATTACTAGAGGTGTTGCACCAAGGAATCATGCTTTTCCAATTGGAGATGTTATCCCCGCCCTTAGCGCTTATACAAAGGAAGTTGGACGCCCGGCTGAAAATTTGGAATCGGGTGTTCAAGCCATTCTCACAGAAGACATCCGTTGGCTTCGCTGCGACATTAAAAGCCTGAATTTGCTTGGAAACATTCTGGCAAAACAAAAGGCTTCGGAGTCAGGCTGCTTTGAAGCAATTCAGCACCGCGGCGAAAATGTTACCGAAGGCAGTTCATCAAATGTTTTTATTGTTCAAAATGGGGTGGTTGTAACGCATCCATCTGACAACCTTATTTTGAAAGGGATCACAAAAGATGTCATTCTCACACTTTGCAAGGCAAATGGCATAACAGTCGAGGAAAGGGTTTTTACCGTAAAAGATCTTAATGAGGCTGATGAAGTCTTTCTTTCGAGTACAACAGCTGAAGTGATGCCGATTATTAAAATTGAAGGAAAAGTAGTCCACAATGGTGCACCCGGTCCGCTTACAAAAAAATTGCAGGAATTATTTACAACGGCTATTGAAAAAGAATGCGGCGCCATCCTGAAGCAAACGATAAGATAAACCTAAAAGACGTGCGAGCGAAAGTACTGAGCACGTCTTTTTCTTATCCATTAATATGCTAAAATGAAAGAGATTGAAAGGAAATGATGAATTGGTGGAACAACAAAGACATTTTTTCTTCGCAGCCGTCGTTCCAGATGAAATAAAAAAGACGATGCGCGGTCATTGTGAGCAATTAAAAGCAGTATTGCCTTTCCGCAGTTGGGTTTATCATGAAGATTTGCACATAACCCTCGCTTTTTTAGGAGCAACGCCAACGGAGCGCTTAAAAAAAGCAATCGACAATGTGGCAAAAGTTACGAAAAACTTTGAGTCGTTTCCAATGCAGATCACGAATCTTGGGATTTTCGGAAAAAAAGACGAACCGCGAGTCCTTTGGGCGGGGATGAAGGAAAGCGTCGAGCTCCAGTCCATTCGAACAAAAGTGTATACTGGCTGTTTGAAAGCTGGGTTTGAGTTGGAAACGAGGCCGTTTCGCCCCCATTTAACAATTGCAAGGAAATGGATTGGCGAAGAGCTGTTTCAACACCGTTTTTTAGAAAAATGGCTGGAAATTCAGCCTGAACCACTTGATTTCAGAGTTGAACAAATTGCTTTATACGAAACCGATCTGAATAAAATACCAAAATATAAAGCAATACAAATGTTTACATAAGTGATAATTTTTACGGAGAAGGCAGGAGCAAGTTTGATGGCACAGTTAGTAAAGTTGCAAGATTATATCTCTCGATACGAACAAGATATTTTTACCTATCCATCGCGATTTGTCCGCATCAAAAAACAACAATGGAGGCAAACAAAAGAAAATTGGGAAAACGACGGAATGGATGCTTCGAATTTGTCATTTTCAGCTTCAGTGAATGACTGGAGTGTCAATAACAGCGAAAAGCAATCCATCTTTGGCAAACTTTCGGGAATGTTGAAACCAAAGCAAAAAGAAACAGAGGAACCTCAAGTACAAGCTTCTGAAGAGGATCCGCTTGAGTTTGCCGCCGCGTTTCAGCATAAGCCGGAAACGATGGATGAATTAAAACAGCAGTATTTGGATCAGCTGTACCGCTTTCAGTTGAAGTGGGCTAGTTCGACCATTGCCGAAAAGTCTTATTGTTCATCCAAATTCTTTTTTGAAGAAAGGCTGAAATTTTTTCTGCAGCGATTTCCTGATACGTTTTTACTTTTGTACAAGCCGATTTTTCTTTTGAAAAAAGCGCCGATTGAGGCAGAGATCATTTTGCTGACGCCCGCTGATACTTGGTGCATAACATTCATGGAAGAAGAAAATTCAGCTGTTTTCATCGGTTCCAACGACAGATTTTGGCTAAAGCGCAGCAAGGATTCGGAGCAAAAAGTGTTAAACCCGTTGCTTGCGTTAAATCGAACCGAAAGAATTGTGCAAAATATTTATAAATTGTACAAAATCGAGCTTCCGATTCATAAATTAATCATAAGCCGCAATGGTTATATTGACTATCCCAATGCACCGTTTGGCGTTCAATTCGCTGAAGCGCGCAATTTTGAAC
>JAKACS010000532.1 GCA_021821235.1 Bacillota bacterium | reverse complement strand
AATATTTTGCATGCTTACAAAACTGCTGTACAGGAACGATATCGTTTTTTCAGCTTTGGCGATGCAATGCTGATCATTTAACCATGAATGTGGAAGGAGATACATTTTTTGACTGCCATACGATATGAACTGATTAAAACGTGCAAACAAACGGGTGCCCGGCTTGGGATTGTCCATACACCGCACGGCTCTTTTGAAACACCGACATTTATGCCAGTTGGCACACTGGCTACGGTAAAAACGATGGCTCCCGAAGACTTAAAAGCAATGGGTGCTGGGATCATTTTAAGCAATACGTATCATTTATGGCTTCGTCCTGGTCATGAGATTGTTCGTGAAGCTGGCGGTCTTCATCAGTTTATGAATTGGGATCGTGCGATTTTAACCGATTCAGGCGGTTTCCAAGTGTTTAGTTTAAGCGAGTTTCGCAATATTGAAGAGGAAGGCGTTCATTTCCGCAATCATCTGAATGGGGACAAATTATTTTTATCACCGGAAAAAGCGATTGAAATTCAAAATGCGCTCGGCTCTGATATTGCGATGGCATTTGATGAGTGTCCGCCCTATCCCGCAACTTATGAGTATATGAAAAAATCAGTCGAACGGACATCACGCTGGGCCGAGCGCTGTCTAAACGCCCATCAACGTCCGAACGCTCAAGGGATTTTCGGAATTATCCAAGGTGGAGAATACGAAGATCTTCGCAAACAAAGCGCCAAGGATCTTGTGTCGCTTGATTTTCCGGGGTATGCAATCGGCGGACTGTCAGTTGGCGAACCTAAGCATGTGATGAACCGTGTGCTTGAATTTACAACACCGCTTCTTCCGGCAGACAAACCGCGCTATTTAATGGGTGTTGGTTCTCCGGATTCATTGATCGATGGTTCGATTCGCGGGATCGATATGTTTGACTGTGTATTGCCTACAAGGATTGCCCGCAATGGAACCTTGATGACAAGCACGGGAAGGCTTGTGGTGAAAAATGCGCAATATGCCCGCGATTTTGGACCGATTGATGAAAATTGCGATTGCTACACATGCCGAAATTATAGCAGGGCATATGTCCGCCATTTAATTCGCAGTGATGAAACATTTGGGCTGCGATTAACAACTTACCATAATCTCTATTTTCTGTTAAAATTAATGGAGCAAGTCAGACAAGCGATCAGGGAAGATCGGCTTGGCGATTTCAGAGAAGAATTTTTTGAGCGGTATGGCTTTAATAAGCCAAACGCGAAAAATTTCTAATAGATGCTATTTGAAAGGAGGGAAATAGGATGCAAAGTCTTGGCACAATATTGCCGCTTATCTTAATGTTTGTTTTGTTTTACTTTTTATTGATACGCCCGCAGCAAAAACGGCAAAAATCCGTTCAGCAAATGCAAAGTGATCTAAAAAAAGGGGACAAAATTGTAACGATTGGCGGTTTGCATGGATTCGTCGACTCGCTTGACGAAAATAAAATCGTCATTAAATGTGGAGATGGAAGTCGTTTAACGTATGACCGCTCTGCTGTGCGCGAAGTTCTAGAGTCAGCTCCAGCTCCAGCAGCAGCTGATAAGCTGGCAAAGGAATAAAAAAAAGGAAGCCGCATTTTTTGCCGGCTTCCTTTATTCTTAAGCGGTTCTTTTGTTTGTAGAAATGTTCACTCCAAGTATCCCGCCCATCATGGCAATCAGCGTATAGCAAATGTAGTAGATGAGCTGTTGAACGTCAAAGAGGCGGTCATAGCCCAAGTATTGAAACAAAAAGACAATCAGCGTGTAGATCAGCCCGGTTAATCCTCCGATCAGCCACCCTTTTTGCTTTCCTTTTCCTCCGGATAAAAATCCGCCGCCAAACAATCCGATAAAAGACATAGCAGTCACAATGTATTGCAGTGAAGCTTCCTGCACAGATGTAAATCGAAGAATAAGGGAAAAAATAAGACTTGAAATGGCTGCGAAAACAAAGATAAAAATGACCCCGTACAGAACGGCTGTGCCCAAGCTTTTCGATTCGATGTTGCATTCCTCCTTCACGTTTGCCAAAAAGGCAGTTGATACGGCTGCTGTTTTCCCTAAAGCAGTTTCGGTGAAAAACAGCATTTTTCCTAGTACAAGCATATTCGGCGTATTAAAAAAATAGAAGGAAACACGCGCAAAAATTGCGTTGGCCGGAATAAATTTCCTGCTATCAGTTTGCTTGTTTCGTTAAACACTAGAGATGAAAAGGGGCGACTGGATGATGGAGGAACATCTCATTATCGTTTTTCGGACGATTCTGTTATATGTCCTGATTCTTATTATTTTTCGGGTAATGGGAAAAAGGGAAATTGGCGAATTAAGTATCTTGGATCTCGTTGTATTTATCATGATTGCGGAAATGGCTGTTGTGGCTATTGAAGACACAAAGGATCCTCTATTGCATACCATTTTACCGATGCTGCTTTTAATGGTGATCCAAATTACCTTGGCCTTAGCTTCGTTAAAAAGCAAACGATTTCGTGATTTCGTCGATGGAAAGCCGACGATTATCATCAACCGGGGAAAAATTGATGAAAAAGCAATGCGCAAGCAGCGCTACAACTTTGACGATTTGCTGAGCCAGCTAAGGGAAAAAGATATACGAAGCATTGCTGATGTCGAGTTTGCCATTTTAGAGTCGTCTGGAAAACTATCGGTTATCGAAAAAGAAAAAAACCAAAACATGACGGAAAAGAGCGGAGATATCACGATTCCGCTCATCATCGACGGTGCAGTCAATGAAGAAAATGTAAAAAGAATTGAGAAAACGACTTTTTGGCTAAGACAAGAACTGAAAAAACGGGGATATAAAGAAATTAAAAAAATCTCTTTTTGCAGTTATGAGAACGGCCAGTTTTTTATCGACTTAATCGATGAATAAAAGACACGGATTTGAATGAAGAGCCCGTGTCTTTTTGTCTGAAAGTTAGTGAAAAGCAAACTTCGAGAGCGGTTTTCCAATGAATGGGATCCGTTTCAGATCATCTTTCCTCAGCAGGCCGAGCAACAAAAGAAGAATAAAATAGGAAATGGACATCAAGGAAACGGATGTAGTCACTCGAGTAAGTAAAATCTGTTCGCTAAACAGATTGGCAAACGACCAATAACCAAGCCAGCCGGATACAATCATCACAAGGAAAACCTTAACGTAGTCCCGAACATAAAAGGAGAAAGAGATTTTTTTTAATACAGTTGAAAAATGCAACAGCGTGACAAGGACAAATCCAACAACAATCCCCAAAGCAGCCCCATTGATGCCGAAAGAAGGCTGGGATGCGAGCAAAAACACGACAAGGGTTTTGACAACAGCGCCGATTAAGCTATTAATCATCGCAGCCCGGGCAAGATTAAGCGCCTGTAAGACTGCCTGGAGCGGGCCTTGATAATAATAAAACAAAAAGAATGGTGCCATTAAGCGAATAAACCCTGCGCCATTTTTAGATCCATACATTAGCTGCATTAAGGGGTCTGACAAAATATAGAGAACCACAACTGCAAGT
>JAKACS010000531.1 GCA_021821235.1 Bacillota bacterium | reverse complement strand
TTTGTTGACCAACATTAATGAGCACCTCCTTTTTACGAATATATGTTCTTATTATACCATATCAGGGAGGTTTTGGCTAACGCCAACCGACATTCATCTCCCCTTATCGTTGGGCTTCGCCCTTCACACGAAGAGGGAGTCTTCTGTCGGAGAATGATAAAATAATATTTTTCTCAATTGCGAAGCTGCTGAAAAACACATTGGATTCCCCAATCCAATGTGTTTTTCTTTATAATAGATTTATCAAATTTTGGTGGATACTTATGCTTAAACAGCAAGAAGAATTAATACGTAGGCATATTAAAATCAAAAGTTTGTCATGGCTTTTTCCACATGTCGATGATCATTTAGTTGAACTATTTGTGATGTTTACATCCCATTGTGTCCGTTGGTAAGGCTCATTAATCCAGTTTTTAAATAGATTGGTTTCTACAGCTAACGATTCATCCAATGCTCGAGTTATACTTTCTTCATCAATTGTTTTTCCTATATTCGTTTGATAAAGGGTTTTTAAAAAATAATTAAATTTATCTTTTCCAATTTTCTCACGTAAAGTTAAAAACATGTCAGCAGACCGTGCATACCAGGAATCATAAAACTCTGTTCTACTCTTAAACCCATATAATCCAGTATTCATAGTTTGTTTAGGCGTCGTATTGATAAGCAGTTGATTCCTTTTGCGATACGTATTTCTTAATTCTCCGCCTTTTGATTTTGAATATTGGTTTTCCAAATACAAAACAACTCCTAATTCTGCCAGACCCTCGTCAATCCAACCATTTTGAACTTCATTGACACCTACTGCGTTATACCACCACATGTGTCCAATTTCATGCGGCAACCAATGTTCAATTTGATTATCGGAAAATAAGTCTTTAGAAAAAACAGCAAAATTAGGGTATTCCAATGCAAAATTTGTATTATTCCCCGTTTCGATTACCGATAGATTAGAATAGGGCAGCTGACCATATATCGCATCAAAAAGAGCAAAAGAAGCTTTTGTGATCTTAATGATTTGATCGAAATTTTTATCATCGATCAAAGCAATGGAAACTGTCGTTTTTTTATTTAATTGCAATCTCTTAATCTTATAATTCTTACTGCCTGCCAAAGCGAAGTTCCGTACATTTTCCACTTTCCAAATCGATTTTCTTTTATTGTTAACCACAGACTCCGATAATGATACTCCGGAACTTAACCAGTTAATAGAAGGGGAGCTTGTCCATTCAACAATATAATTAGCAAAGTTAAATACAAAAGGATCTCCCATTCCGATAGGATTCGGTCGATTAATCCAATTCTGATTCTTATCTAATACACCGAGCATCGGGTACCAGGTCGTGATTAGCCATATATCATCCTTATACCCAAATCGAGTTCCTTTACGAGGGACAGGAGTTTCGAATTCGATACTAAAAGCCAATTTTTTTTCTTCTTTAGGGTTTTTTATAGATAATTGCTTCTTGTCATACGAAAAAGGAACTTCTTGATCGTTTAAGAGCACTTTCCTTATTTTCATTGGTGCCCAGGAATATGAGTAGGTATAAAAAAGAATCGAATTTGTTCCCGGGTTATCAATGGTTATATTAACCTGACCATTAATTTGATAGTTTTTTTCATCTAGAGTGGCTTTAATATAATAGGTTGGTATACTCTTATTTTCGATCTGCATCGTTTCAGTCGCCTTTGTTTTTAATTCAGCTCTGCTTGTCTTCTTTTGACTGTTCAGTAAAGATACAGGCAAAAATCCCTCTTTTTTACTTTTTTCTACTATTGTTGAGATATTATTCAGGAATGGCTTTAATTGTAGCTTAGGAATCATATAAAGAAGGATCGTGGTATAGAATACCGTCATCAAAAACATCGCCATTCCGATTTTTATTCGTCTTGATTTCATTTAGGATATCGCTCCATCAATAACAGGGTGTACATTCTACATCTTAGTGTGTTTTTTTAAATGATATCACATTATTTTTGCAAGGAAGTAAAATGATCAATCCTTTTCAAATTTTATCGTGTTTATTTCCCCTAGTGCCGCTAACCAGTCGAGGATAAAATTTTTACAAAAAGGGCATTGACTTGAGAAATATTATCAATTAAATCAAAATGTTCGGGGAAGGTTTAGATGCTTTTGGCAGCGGCGAAGCATTTGGAACTGCTGCAATGATTGTTTTCATAGTTTTGGCCTTAATTTACTATTTCTTAAACGATATCAAAAAAATTTCTCAGTCAGTGGCAAAATCTCAATAATCGCATTAGAAAAGGCTTAGTCAATTATGACTAAGCTTTTTTATCCGCTAGGAAGTGCTTATTCGCTCTCATGGACAGAACATCAAAAAAACGGTGGAGGCATATCTTGGTATAACCCAAAAAATAGAAGGAGACGAACTTCAAAAGTTCGCCTTCTACACTAAAAGATGAGTCCAACTTGGCACGAACCAAACTTTGCACGTTCAAAAAATAAGAAAAACCCTTGATATACAAGGGTTTTTTCATTATTACCCAATAGACCCTTCCATTTCGAACTTGATTATCGGCGCTAAAAACTGCATGAAATATCCTCTAATCTTATCCCTAAAATCCCGGTGCAAAGCCATTCGTTAAAATATGCTAATACCCAATATAAATTAAACTTGGCTAGGACTAGGCTAGGACTAGGCTAGGACTAGGCTAGAAATTTGGCTTGGCTAGGACGGGGCTTGAAGCCAATTATTCAAATCTCTCCTGACGAACCGCCGAGCCATAGGCTAAAACTACTAGCTGTCAAAGCAGCCGGAATGACCTATGAACAAGAGAGAAAAGAATACGAGCAAGAAGGATTCGTGTGTTATCATGGAAAAGAAGAATGAAAAAGGAGTGAGCAAGATGTCTGGGAGCAAAAGAGCATTTGGTGTAAAAGGATTTGAACCCTATGAAAATCATGACTACATTTGTGTGGTTCATGGTTTGGAGGACAGGGACGACAAAGGCTACGACAATTCAATCAAAGTCATTGTAGATGGGAAAGAAGAAAAAGTGTGTCCGACTTGTTTCCACTACAAATTGAATGTGCCTAATTCCGAAACTCAATACACCGAGTTTAAAAAAGACGGAGAAAAGTTTATCCCGGTCGTTTAGGAACCCCGGCTGCTGCCAATATTAATGAATGCGAGCAGCTGCATTAATCTTTCGATTTCAAACACTGCACCTGACTTTTTGATGAAGTCAGAAGAGCCTTTCCTTTCGCTTGGGGGAAGGCTTTTTATTTTGGTTCCGAAAGCCGTCTTTGCAAAACGATCTGCATTGCTTACACAGCAGACCGCAAGGCAGCCTAGTACCTTATACCCCTTTGTGGCTTCACAGGAGCCGATTTCCGGCGAAATGACCCTTCTGACGAACTACCCCTTCATTTGAGAGTGAAACGCAGCCAAGCGCCAAAACAAAGGCGAAATTCAACAAGGATGCGAAGCCATCACTTTTAAAAATAACGAAGCCGCCACAGGCAGAACCGATTTTCTCCTTTTGCCATGCT
>JAKACS010000530.1 GCA_021821235.1 Bacillota bacterium | reverse complement strand
TCTGAACGCACGACGGACAGGACGTCCTAGTCAGGCGAGTGCCACAGGATGTGGCGTCAACGAGCGTGATAAATTCAACTACGTCTCTGACTTCGCCCATAGGGACTCGCCAGTCGGCGAGTTTTCATTTAAATAGGACAAACCAATAAAAACATAAAATTCCTTACATTACCTTTTTATATACGTTTGACAGAGATAAAAGATTCAAAAAAAGCAAATGTTTTGGAAAAATGACACAGATAAATGGCTGTGAATTGAAAAAAACGAGAAGGGTTTACCCCTCCTCGTTTTTTCCTTTATTTCCACCAGCTGTCAAACATCGTTGCGGGAAGCTGGCGTTTGTGTTCAGTTGCTAAATAGCGCTTTTCGATTTTTTCTGCTGCCTCTTGCGGAACAGGTTTTCCTTCCAGATAATCATCAAGCACATCATACGTAATGCCCAATTCAGTTTCATCCGCTTGTCCTGGTTTCTGATCCAACAGGTCTGCTGTCGGCACCTTCAAGTAGATGCGCTCATCGGCGCCGAGTTCTTTTAATAAAGCTTTTCCTTGTCGCTTTGTCAAACCTGACAATGGAAGAATATCGGCTCCCCCATCGCCGTATTTCGTATAAAACCCCGTTACCGCTTCCGCTGCATGATCTGTTCCAACGACTAACAGGCCTTCCATACCGCCAATGGCGTATTGGGCAATCATCCTCATCCGCGCTTTCACATTCCCTTTATGGTAATCACTGAGAGGCTGATGCTCCGCCATCTGATTGTATTCGGTTTGTACCTCATCAACAGCCGCTTTTACATTAAAAACCGTTTCACGATCCGCTTTGATAAATGAAAGCGCACGCTTTGCATCCTCTTCATCACGCTGGATGCCGTATGGGAGGCGGACAGCGATAAACAGTGCGTCTTTTCCTTCCTGGCGGAGCTCCTCAACAGCCAGTTGCGAAAGCCTTCCCGCCAAGGACGAATCCTGTCCGCCGCTAATTCCGAGAACATACCCTTTTGCATTTGTTTTTAGCAAATAATTTTTCAAAAAATCAATTCGCTTCCGCACTTCTTCTTTTGGATTTATTTCCGGCTGAATATGTAATTCTTCGATAATTTGCTTTTGCAAACTCATTTGCTTTCCTCCTTCTCTTCCTCTCGATAAATTCAATGTACCATATCCAACCTATTTTTCCACACTTATATTCCTGTTATACCGCAATTCACTAGGGAATGAAACCATTCCGGCACAGGATTCAATCATATACTAACGCAACAAGGATGGTGTTTTTTGTGGAATGTTCAATCAGTATCGGCCAGTTTACGGTTCACTCCCTTTCCAATAATGCGAATATTAATTTTCAAGCGACCTACCAAAACAGCCATACCGCCAATTCAAAAATTCAAGGCGGCTGCTACAATTTTGGCGATTACTCAACTCTTTCCTGCTACGAGAAAAATAGTTGCCTTTGCACTACAGCTGAAAGAACAGAAACAATCGACTAGATTTCCCTCACTTGGAGTTTTCATCCGATTGCTGTATGCTAGTCATGGAGGGATCAAGATGGAAGAAAAAACATGCAATGAATCACGGGTTGTTCGAACAAGCAGAGTATTTCCAACCGATGTAAACAATCATAATACATTATTTGGCGGAAAATTGATGAGCGATGTTGACAATATTGCCTCGATATCGGCTCAGCGGCATTCACGAACCGAGTGTGTCACTGCCTCAACGGATTCCGTTGATTTCCTTAGCCCGATTACACCGGAAGATTCCGTATGCTTTGAATCCTATGTGACTTGGACAGGCACGTCATCCATGGAGGTTTTTGTAAAAATTACCGCCGAAAATTTAAAAAACGGGGAACGAAAAATTGCAGCAACCGCCTTTTTAACATTCGTGGCATTAGATGACAATGGGAAACCAACGAAAGTTCCAAAAGTCATTCCGGAAACCGAAGAAGAAAAAAAACTCCACGAAACCGCAAGAGAACGGGCTGAGAAACGGAAACTCCACCGCAAAAGTAGCAAGGAATTAGCCAATTATTTAACAACGAAAAAACCATGGGAGTAAGATGCAACAACCTCCTGTCACCCAGACAGAAATTTCGCTAACCATTCATTCAACGTATAGTACCTGATTTACTGGATAATCATTTTGCTATATAGCCTTAATGCGTCCATATTATTCCTAAATCATTACCCCATAGAATGAAGAATCCCCGCTTCGGGACAGCGGGGATGGTATTTCAGATGCAGTTATTTTAAATAGATCTTTCGCTATTTGATGGATGTCCAGATTTTTATCGCGTACATTTAACAGCACTGTAATGGAGGTGTGATCCTTATAATACACATGCAACGACTCCCAGCCGCCAAGTACTCCCCTGCTGTAAAAGGCATAACCCAAATTGTACAACCCAAGGCCGTAGCCTGAATGAGAGCCTTGCTTCAGCATTTCTGCCAAACTTTCCTTTTTAAGCAGTGTACCGCTCGTCAAGGCTTGATCAAACTTGCAAACATCAAGAGCTGTAGCATAAATATCCGCATAGCCAAACAGCGAGTTTGGCTTCCCCATCGGTATCGCTGCAATCCGATTCATTTTCTTCAAATAGCCAACAGATGAGTGAACCGGAAAATCTCTCTCCGTCATAAAGCCCGAATGGGTCATCTTCGCCGGATCGAAAATATTTTTTTGAATATAATCGTGAAGCGGGATTCCGGAAACCTTTTCAACAATAAGGCCAAGGATCACATAATTGGCATCATTGTAGTCCCAGCGGCTCCCTGGAGCAAACTTGACCGGCTTGTGTTCAACTAACCGAATCAGGGCTTCAGGGGAATGCTGCTGAGTAGGCCATTGCGGTTCCTGAATTCCGGAAGTGTGGTTAAGCAAGTGAACCAACTCGATGTTTCCACCGTTCGGAAAATGGGGAAAATAGTTTTTCACGGGGTCATAAATCGATAATTTCCCTTTTTCCTGAAGCTGCAAAACACATGCAGCAACAATCGACTTCGTAATGGATCCAATCGGATGGGTGGTGGCCGGCTGATTTTTTGATTGCTCAGTAAAATTGGCAAAGCCCATCCCTTCATTGAAAAGAATCGTGCCGTTTTTTACAACCGCCACATTGCCATTGATCCCATTCGAAATCAAAAACTTGTGGATTTTTTGCCGGACAGCCTGAATTTCAGGCGATGCTATTTCTCGGGCAGCCACGGTTTGGGTGGCAGCCTTTCCCTTGCTTTTACTAAAGAAGAAGGGGGCATTTTGATAACTGCTTTCGCTGAAAACAAGCCAGAAAAGCAAAAGCAGAACCGGTGGTTTTCTTATTTTCACTGAAGAATTCACCAATCCTTTGGGAAACTGATTTATGGTTAGTATGGATAAAGAAGAAATGGATCATTCTTTTTCCCAAAAAACGGAAAGGTTTTTGATTATTCATTGCCTGAATTTAACTTTCTATTCCATGATGGGATGCCGTCTTCCTCGTCAAATTCAATCGTAACGTCAACTACACCTTTTTC
>JAKACS010000529.1 GCA_021821235.1 Bacillota bacterium | reverse complement strand
TTAACAACTGAACAAGTACCGCAGACATTTGCTACATGGATTGAACAAAGCACTACGAATAAATGGGTTTTTATGATTGGTGTGAATATAATGTTTTTTATAATGGGAATGTTCCTCGAATCAGTATCGATTATTTTAATTACATTGCCAATACTACTCCCAGTTTTAGCTTTATTTAATATCAATGTGATTCACTTTGCCATTATTATGACAATTAATATGGAATTAGCGATGATTACACCACCAGTCGGTTTGAATCTTTTTGTTGTCAGTGGGATAACGAGGGTAAAGGTAGGTGAGGTCGTAAAAGGAGTTTTTCCATTCTTCACGCTTATGATACTTGCTCTCATTATTGTTATTCTATTCCCTCAGATTTCACTCTATTTAGCAAAATAATCTGAGGTAAAAAAAGGTTGTATTTTTTACAATTGTTGATCCGTTTTGGATCCAATATCCATCTGATGGAGGCTACTCAATGATGTCGAACCGATCATACTTGTTTGTTCCTGCTGTGTCGACAAAAATGATGACAAAAGCTTTAAATAGTGAGTCCGATAGTGTCATATTTGATTTGGAAGATGCAGTAGCCATCAGTGAAAAAGAAGAAGTGAGAGAGCGGATGAAAAATTATCTTTTCAACAATCCAGCTAAAAAAGAAACGTATATTCGTGTCAACGATTTTACGACAAATTTCTGGAAGGAAGATTTACTGGCCACAATTGAAGCAGGGGCGAATGGGATCATCGTACCAAAGGCTGAGAGTTCGCATAATTTAAGAACCATTTGCGAAACGGCGGTAATGGCCTTGGAGAAAAAGAAGAGAGACATTTTCCAATTCTCAATCATTCCCTTAATTGAAACAGCTAGAGGGATACAATTTGCTTTTGAGGTTGCCACTGCTCATTTTTTGATAAAAAGGCTTGCCTTTGGTTCGATTGATTATTCTCTTGATATAGATTGTGAACGAACCGCTGATGGGATCGAGCTGTTATATGCCAGATCGCAAATAGTGAATGCCTCAAAGGCTGCTGGATTAGAAGGACCAATTGATTCAGTATATCCAATTCTCGAAGATGTGCAGGGGTTAAATAGAGAAGCTTTAACAGCGAGAATCCTGGGCTTTAAAGGCAAATTAGCGATCCACCCAAAACAACTAAACCCTATTCACGCAATTTTTTCTCCTAGTCAAAAAGCAGTCGAAGAAGCACTGGAAATTGTAGAAGCATTCGAAGCTGCTGTGGAGCAGGGCATCGCCTCTATTCGAGTTGGAAATCAATTTATTGATTATCCTGTTTATAAAAAGGCGAAACAATTGTTGAAGTTTTCAAAACAATCATGAACAAGGCTGCTTGTTAGCGGTTGAAACAAACGGATTTAAGGTTTTCAGCTATTTTTTTAAAAAAATGGCTTGCCACGAAATTTATTCATGTAAATCGGATCTGGAGGAGAAAAAGGATGGTAACGAAAGACCTGGCTTTACGGATAACAACTTCAACTTTCGAACAAATGAGTGAGAATGCAAAAAACGAGGCAAAAAGAAGTCTATTAAACTGGCTGGGAGTTGCGATTGGAGCTGCAAACCATGAATCGGTGGAAATGGTTTTGAACGTGGCGAAACTGATGGGCAGTCACGAGCAAGCAACCGTTATCGGCAGAGTTGAGAAAGTGGATATGCTATTTGCTTCCTTGTTAAATGGTATGTCCTCTCATATATTTGATTTCGATGATACGCTATTAGAAACGGTATTGCATCCATCCGCGCCTGTTCTACCTGCTATAGTTGCATTTGCAGAAAATCGGAAGAAAACCGGGAAAGAGGTACTCGAGGCATTTATTGTCGGTGTCGAGGTTGAAGCAAGACTGGCATTGAGTTTGTATCCATCCCATTATTGGCGCGGCTGGCATATAACGGGAAGTGTCGGCGGTATCGGGGCTGCTGCGGCCATTAGCAAATTGCTCGGTTTAGATGTCGAGAAAACCATCTATTCTCTAGGGATTGCCGCTACGGCTCCAACCGGGCTAAGAGAGATGTTTGGCACAATGACAAAGCCATATCACCCGGGAAAAGCAGCAATGAATGGTCTGCTTGCAGCACTGATTGGCAGTCAAGGGTTTACAAGTTCTTTAAAGTCATTAGAAGCGAAGCGAGGATTTATTCACGTTTTATCAGAAGAAAAGAAAGTAGAGCTGATCACCAATGATTGGGGAGAAAAATGGGAAATTGAGAAAAATAGTTATAAACCTTTTGCAAGTGGCATTGTTACCCATCCGGCCATTGATGGAATCATAACGATTCAAAAAAAGCACAAGCTTAAAGCAGAAGAAGTTGAATCGATTGCAATCATGGCCCATCCTCTTGTCAAGGAACTTACTGCCAAGACAGAGATCTCAACTGGATTGGAAGGTAAATTTAGCGTCTTTCACTGTGTTGCAGCTGGATTCTTTAATTTGAAAGCAGGAGTTTACGAGTTTTCAGATGAATTTGTAAATGATCCTTCTGTAATAAATCTTCGGGAAAAAATTTCGCTTGAGATAAGCGACCATCTTAAAGAAGATCAAGCATTTGTGAAAGTTAGGTTGGTGGATGGAAGACAGTTTAATTGGTTCGTGGAGCATGCCATCGGAAGTGTAGTGAATCCAATGACGGATGAACAATTAGAAGAAAAATTTATCAATGTTACCGGAGACATGATCAGCATGACAGCGAAGAAACAGTTAATTGATCTTGTCTACAGGTTTGAGCAGTTGGAGGATCTAACTCCATTTTTTAACCTTTGTCGGCCAATGGAGTCTAACAGGCGTGAACAAATGATTCCTTTAGAATAGAGGAAAATGGTACTATCGTTTAAAATCTTCTAAATTTTATAGACAATTAGGATTGGATTTTGTATCCTAAAGCAAAAGGATTTAAGAAAGGTCGATAACCATGGTAGAAAAAGATATTCCCCGGATTGAAAATAGAGATACATTGCATTTAAAGGTTTGCAACGTGATTCGCGAAGCCATTTTAAAAGAAGAATTTAAACCTGGTGAGAGGTTAAAACAAGCTGATCTTGCAGAGGTATTGGGTGTTAGCAGAATGCCCGTGCGCGAAGCTTTTAGAATTCTCGAATCTGAAGGGCTGATCAAACTCGAACCGCACAAAGGAGCAGTTGTAAAGTCTATCAGAATGGATGATATCGAAGAGATCTATGCACTTAGAGCGGAACTGGAAAAGATGGCGATGTTGCAAAGTTTCGATACGTTAACAGAAGAAGATGTGCAGCAATTATCGCTTTTAGCAGATAAAATGGAGTTGTGTGAAGAAGTTGCTGATTTTATTGGGTTTAACATTGAATTCCACCGGCTTCTAATTGAAAGATGCAAGTGGGAGCGACTAAATACTTTTATTAGCACACTTTGGAATGGACTCCCACAGCAAACACCTCATTTCATTAAGGGGCAGAAGGATTTATCAAATGTAGAACATCGAGCTATCTTACATGCTATCCTTCGGAATGAAAAAGAGGCAGCAGCT
>JAKACS010000528.1 GCA_021821235.1 Bacillota bacterium | reverse complement strand
AGAGGTGTGATTGGACTTGAGAAAACTCTCATTGCTGGCTCTTGCTGTTGTCTTTTTGTTGAGTGCTTGCGCGCCGAATTTTCAGAAGAAGAACGACGTTGTGCAGACGGACAATAAAACGAAAGAGAACGCAATTATTCCAAAGTATAAAATTTCCGATAAGTATTATCGGACGATTCTGCCCTTTCAACCAGGCGAAACGCGCGGGATGGTCGTCAATAATTTAAACACCCGGTATGACATCAATGAATTCGAGACAGGATTAATGCGAATTGCCCAAAAGCAATTCGATCCAAACAAATATTTGTTCCGTGAAGGACAAGAAATTAAAAAGGAAACGGTAAAGCTTTGGCTGAACCGAAAGTTTAATAAGGCACAGCTGGATCAGCGCAAACTAAAGGATTCTGAAAATATTGGCTTAAACCCGCAGGATGATTCTGGTGATAATTCCACGCCGATTTATTTGGCCCATATTTTAGAACATGATTATTTAATAAAAGACAGCAATAACAAAGTGCAGCTTGGCGGGGTTGTCATCGGCCTCGCAATGAATACGACCTATTACTATCAAACCGTACAATATGGACCCACATATGAGAAGAAACTTTCGGATGCTGAAGTCGAGGCACAGGGCAAGAAAATAGCTGCCGAGGTGCTGAATCGTTTAAGGGCAATGAAGGATTTAAAAGATGTGCCGATTACGATTGCCTTGTTTAAAACTGAAAGCAAAACGTCGATCGTGCCCGGAAATTTCTTTGCTTATGCCAATGCTTCAAAGGGGAGCTCCAGCCTGGGAAGTTGGCAAAAGGTAAATGAAAAGTATTATTTATTCCCATCGGCAGCTGCTCAGGATGCACATCGTGATGACCTAACGTCGTTTTTAAACTTTAAGCAAGACGTTGAGCAATATTTTCCTAACTTTACCGGGGCAGTTGGCAAGGCTTTTTATGTTGATGACCAGCTGCAGGATTTGACTATCTCGATTCCAATCCAGTTTTATGGGAAAACAGAAGCGATCGGTTTCACACAGTATGTAACCGGCCTTGTGATGCAGCAGTTTCCGAAGTATATCTCTGTTTCCGTCAGTGTCACATCTGTGGACGGGCCGGAGGCGTTGATTGTCCGCAAGTCCAATCAAAGCGAGCCATTTGTGTATATTTATTAACCTTTGAGCCCGGCGCGAATAATCCGCCGGGCTTTTGTGCTGCTACTGGTATAGGTAGAATATTCGGAATGATTGATAGACTCAAAAGAATCGTGCTAAAATAAAAATTGAAGTGTAAACGCTTTACTACATAGGAGGGGAATTGAATTGATCCAGCCATACAAGCATGAACCATTAACGGATTTTTCAGTGGAAGAAAACCGTCAAGCCTATTTGAATGCGTTAAAAACGGTCGAGAGTTATTTAGGCCAAGAGTATGATCTTATCATTGGCGGCGAAAAAGTCACAACCGAAGAAAAGATCATTTCCTACAATCCTGCCAATAAGCAAGAAGTAATTGGCCGTGTTTCCAAAGCGAATAAAGAGCTTGCTGAAAAAGCAATGCAAGCTGCGGTCGAAACATTTCAAACATGGAAAAAAACAAAAGCGGAAATCCGTGCAGATGTTCTTTTTAAAGCTGCAGCAATCTTGCGCCGCCGTAAACATGAGTTTTCCGCATTGATGACAAAAGAAGCGGGCAAGCCTTGGCGCGAAGCCGACGCTGATACAGCGGAAGCAATTGACTTTCTTGAATATTATGGCCGGCAAATGCTGCGGATGAAAGACGGCATGCCTGTGCAAAGTCGTCCAAATGAGTTTAACCGCTATGACTATATTCCACTTGGCGTCGGAATCATTATTTCGCCATGGAATTTTCCATTAGCGATAATGGCAGGCACAACCGTGGCCGCAATTGTCTCGGGCAACACCGTTTTGTTAAAACCAGCATCGACCACGCCAGTGATCGCCGCCAAATTTGTCGAAGTAATGGAAGAAGCGGGTTTGCCAAAAGGCGTCTTAAACTTTGTCCCTGGCAGCGGCGCCGAAGTTGGCGACTATCTTGTTGACCATAAAGATACTCGTTTTGTCAGCTTCACCGGTTCCCGTGATGTCGGCCTGCGTATTTTTGAACGTTCGGCAAAAGTGGTGGATGGTCAAATTTGGATGAAGCGGCTGATTGCCGAGATGGGCGGCAAGGATACGATTGTGGTCGACAGTGAAGCGGATCTCGAATTGGCAGCGCAATCGATCGTTGCCTCGGCCTTTGGCTTCTCCGGGCAAAAATGTTCGGCATGCTCCCGTGCGGTCGTTGTGGAAGATGTATACGATCAAGTACTGAATCGCGTTGTCGAGTTAACGAATCAATTAACGGTCGGGAACCCGACAGACCCAGGCAATTTTATGGGACCAGTCATTGATCAAAATGCTTTTGCAAAAATCAATAACTATATTGAAATCGGCAAACAGGAAGGAAAGCTGATGGCCGGCGGAGAAGGCGATGATTCCACTGGCTTCTTCATCAAGCCGACGATCTTTGCCGACCTTGATCCAAAAGCGCGGATCATGCAGGAAGAAATCTTTGGCCCGGTCGTCGGCTTTACGAAAGCGAAAGATTTTACCGAAGCGATCGAGATTGCCAATAACACCGAATATGGATTAACCGGTGCCGTAATCACGAAGAATCGCGCCCATATGGAACAGGCGCGCGAAGATTTCCATGTTGGCAACCTGTATTTCAACCGCGGCTGCACCGGAGCGATTGTCGGCTATCAGCCGTTCGGCGGCTTCAACATGTCCGGAACCGATTCCAAAGCCGGCGGCCCGGACTATCTACTGCTGCATATGCAGGCAAAAACCACTTCTGAACTTTACTGATTTACTAGATTCCGTAGGGCTGGCCTTGATCAGCATCCACGCCGTTTAAACCATCTAAATACCAAAAGAAGCTATCTTGCTATAAGATAGCTTCTTTTGCGTGCTTTTGAGTGAAGTCTACATGTGAATTTGAATTTCCGGCTAAATCTGGATTTTATTACTTATTGTTGAGGAACTGGCTCAACTGAATGCTTTAATCTGTACTTAATGATGAAGTTTTGTTAAAAAAGCGAGTATGTGGCTGACTTTTTAGGGAAAAATTCATTTTATAAACCTTGGAGGTGCTATCATGAAAAACTCAAAACTAATATATATTGCTGTACTAATTCTGCCTTGGCTAACAGTACCACTATTAGGTCGAAAAACATTTAAAAAATACCTTCCAGCAGCACTATTTATTAGAACATTCACAAAAGGATTAGATATATTTGGTGAAAAGAAAAAATGGTGGCGATTTTATAAAGGAATATTTCATTTAGATAGTATGAATTTTTTTAATTTTGGCCCATACCTTGTTACAAGTCTTTGGGTGTTAAAATTTACTTATGGAAAATTTCCAACTTATTTAATTTCTAATTTAATACTTCACATTTGTTTTATCTATTTCCCCCTCTGTTAGGATAGATGTCGTACGATACTTTAGTGTTATAGTTAAGT
>JAKACS010000527.1 GCA_021821235.1 Bacillota bacterium | reverse complement strand
CCGTCATCATATTTAACAGCAAATTCAATCGCTTCAATCTTGCGAAAATAGTCATCATCCAGCTTGCGCATTAACCCCGGCTTTTGGTTTGGCTGCAAATTGAATTTTTTCATGAAGGCATCCATCAATGGATTAAGCAAATCAACAGCCATAATCTTTTCCTCAGAAGCGCGCAAATCCAAGTACGCTTTTAAAAACGGAATGACAAGCGTGTACGCAATGATCGATTGATTCTTTTTAGCTAGTAAAATAACATCCTCGATATCTTCTATTTCTTCGACATAGGAACTGCGGCGAATCTCCACATGACCGCCATTAAATTGAGTGGCTACAGCTTTGACGACAAATTCAGCTGTTTCCCCGACAGAGTCGGAAACAACATAGACAATTTCATTTCTCTTCAAAATTTCACTCCCTTAGGATTCACTGTTCATTTCAATATACGCCCGTGTAATCGTTGTTTTTGTAATCCGGCCGATGACGAGGTATGTATGGGTCTTTTCGTCAATTTTCTTGACAACAGGCAGGGAATCAATATGATTCTCAATCATTTTCTTCGCTGCTTCGAATAGCGTTTGATTCGGCTCGATCATGACGATATTCGGCATCCTTGTCATAATAACGCTTACAGGCAAGTCGTTTAGACTGCGTTTGCCAAGGGTGGTTCGCAGTAAGTCCTTTCTTGAAACTACACCAGCTAAGTGCCCATTTGGATCAACTGCATACAGTGTTCCGACATCTTCCAAAAAAAGTTGGACAATTGCATCATAGACGGATGCCGATTTTTGGATGACAATTGGGTGGGCCTTGTAATGGGCAACCTCCTGCTGAATCCATTTTTTTGCCTGTTCCTTTTGTACTTGTTCCTCATTAAAAAAATAACCAACACGCGGTCTGGCATCTAAATTCCCTGCCATTGTCAGAATTGCCAAGTCCGATCTTAGTGCTGCCCGTGTAAGTAAAAGCTTTTCGGCAATTTGTTTTCCGGTAATCGGACCGTTTGTTTTAACAATGTCTAAAATTTCCTCCTGGCGCTTTGTCAGTTTAATCATTCTCACTCCTTTCCTGCGTTTCTACCAAATGTGTTATACTTATTTTTATATAGTATACTATATTTATCATAAAATGAAACACTTTTATGGTAAAAAAACAGGAATAATCATCATTTTTAATCCTTTAGAAAGGAGTTAAAATAAAGAAAACTCGCCGATTGGCGAGCCTTTGGCGAAGACAGTGGCGTAGTTGCCCTTATCACGCTCAAAACGGCACGTCCTGTGCCTTTCGCCTGACTAGGGCATCCTTGCCCGTCGTGCGTTTAGAAATTATGGATATAAATTCTGATTAGCCAAAAAAGGCGGCCTTTATAAGGCCACCTTTTCTTAGTGTGCTGCTGTTTTAGGGATTTTCAAGTAATTTTTGCCGGTTGCTGCGACGATGACACCTAATACGACCGCAAATGCCCCGAAGTAAAATGGCACATGCGGGTTAAACCATTCAGCTAATTTTCCAGCCAAGAAAGGTGCCGCTGCTCCACCGATAAAGCGGACAAAGCTGTACGAAGCTGACGCGATTGAGCGTTCAACGGGAGATACTTCCATCACAGCCGTTGTTATTAGCGTATTGTTTGTCCCCGAAAAAGCTCCCGCAATGATCACGGCAAGGATAACAGTTACAAGTGAGGAAGTCCAAATCCCCATTACAAGTAGATCAGCTGCAAACAGAAGCAGAACAACCACCATTGATTTGAACGTGCCGATCCGTTTTTCAAGCACAGGTGCCACAAATACTGACGTTATCGCCAACAGCATCCCCCAGCCAAAAAAGACATATCCTAAACCACGTTCATCTAAATTCATAACAAACGGCGTATAAGCCATTAACGTAAAAAAGCCAAAATTATATAAAAATGCTGTAATTCCAAGTGTTAATAATCCGCGATGCTTTAAGGCGCGAAACGGATCTAATATTGAGCTTTTTCTTGCCGGTTTTGGAATCTTTGGCAATAAAATGACAATTGCGACAAAGGCAATAGCCATTAAAACAGCCACCCCAAAAAAAGGCCCTCGCCAAGAAATTGAGCCCAGTTCACCGCCAAGCAGCGGTCCAACTGAAATGCCAAGCCCCAAGGCTGCTTCATATAAAATGATTGCTTTTGCCGTTCCGCCTGTTGACACTCCCACAATAACGGCGAGTGCTGTCGCAATAAACAGAGCGTTTCCGAGCCCCCAGCCGCCCCGAAAATCGACAAGCTGGGAAATGCCATTGGAAAAACCACCTAAAGCGGAAAAGACAACAATCAAGATCAAACCGATCATTAACGTCCATTTCGAACCAATCCGGCTGGAAACAAAGCCAGTGATCAACATGGCAACCCCTGTAATTAAATTATAGCTTGTAAACAGCAGCGATACTTGGCTTGGTGTCGCCTTTAAGTTTTCCGCGATTGCCGGCAGAATTGGATCGACCAATCCCAGTCCCATAAAAGAAATCACACA
This sequence comes from Bacillota bacterium, assembly GCA_021821235.1. The sequence goes on along the minus strand of JAKACS010000527.1, from coordinate 1,024 downwards.
TGCAAATGCCACAGCCCATACCGCTTTTGGCTGTTTCCCCTGTTGTTTTTGTAACTCCATTTTTAAAAATACCCCTGCCTTCTATTCGATTCAATTTTTATTCTTGCAGTTGTTTCAATTTATTGGTTGCTCGTGTTCGCAATTCCTCTAATTCTTGTTTTACCTTTTGAATTTTGTCGAGTTTGACTTCGATTAATCCCAGTTGTTCATTTACTACGTGAATAATCTGGGTCAATTTTTCTTTTTGCTCATGCTCATTATTAGCGCTGCGGTAGACAACCTTTTTCGTTTCAAGGACATCACTTATTGCAATGTATTTTTGCAGTTCTTGGAGCGAAAAGCCCAGCACTTCTTTTGCATTTACAACCTTTTTTAATAAGTCAATATCCTTTTCGGTATAAAGTCTTGTTCCTCCATCCGTTCGCTGCGGTTCAGGTAGAATGCCGATTTCTTCATAATAGCGAATCGTCCTTTTTGTCAGTCCCGTTTGCTTCGCCACTTCATCGATTTTCACAAATTGCATCGTCTACCTCCTTGTAAATTCCATGAACCTTTATTATTTTACAATCAGTACCGGACATGTGGCATGTTGAATCACTTTGTGGCTGACACTTCCCAGTACGATCTCGCCAATTGCGCCAAGCCCCCTGCTGCCCATAATAATTAGGTCATGGTTTTTCGCTGCTTTTGTAATTTCTGCAGCCGGATCACCAAAAACACTTTTAGAAGCATAGTTAACTTCCGCCCCAGATAGCAGCGCTTCAGCCAGCTTTAAGATTTTCTCTCCTTCTTCATTAAGTAATTCATCAATATTTATTTCCTCAGATACCGTTGGGTCAACGACGGGGACATGCTGATTAACATGCAGAATGGTAAGAGAACTGGTGGTTCTCAAATTCTTAATCAGCTGCACTGCTTGTTTTAATGCTCGTTTTGAATGTTCAGATCCATCGATGGCTACTAAAATTTTCTGATACATACATTTGTTCCTCTCTTAAAATTTAACGTTAACGTAAAATGTCAC
>JAKACS010000526.1 GCA_021821235.1 Bacillota bacterium | reverse complement strand
GGAGCGGCCGATCGGGGTGAAGAGCTTATTGCTGGCTCCTGCAGAGCGGGTCGATGTCATTCTCGATTTTAGCCGCCACGCGGGAAAAACAATTGAGATGAAAAATGATGCGCCAACTCATTATCCGGCGGGAAATCCAGTTGATGCTGAGACAACCGGCAGTCTGATGCAGTTTCGCGTAACTAAGCCGCTTTCGAGTATGGACACAAGCATCATACCTGCCTATCTTGGACCGATTTATTGGATTCCTGAACGCGACGCAGTTCGTGAACGGTTTTTGGAATTGAGCGAGGAAAAAGACCGATATGGCAGATCGTTTTTTTTGTTGGATAAACGAACATGGGATGAGCCGATTACCGAGGAACCGTTTGTAGGAACAACGGAAATTTGGAGTTTTGTTAACACGAATCACGACAACCATCCGATTCATTTGCACCTGGTGCAGTTTCAAATCCTTGATCGCCGTCCGTTCGATGTCAAATTTTTTGAAAATACGAGACAAGTGCGCTATACAGGTCCACCACTTCCACCTGAGCCGCAGGAGCGTGGTTGGAAAGATACCGTCAGATGCCCGGAGCAATATGTCACCCGGGTTATTGTCCCATTTTATCCGTTTACGGGCCAATATGTATGGCATTGTCATATGCTTGAACATGAAGACTATGAGATGATGCGGCCGTACAAGGTTTTGCCAAGGTAACAAGCGATTTTAACGCTGTGTAGTTACGGATTCGATTGGCTTGAACGGTTGATTTTCCGAAGCAATTAATCCGTCTCAACCATAAGGGCAATGTGATATTGCTCCTGTCGGTATCCTGGCAGAATGGTAACAATCAATCCCCCCTGGTTGTCCTTTACCGGCCGGGGGTTCTTTTTCGCCGTTTTTTCATACTTCAGAAACATTTTTCCTTTATAATGGAGGCAAAAAGAAGGATAAGGGGTTTCCAATTCAGATGAAAGAAGATTTTACAATCCTTGTGGTAGACGATGATCTTTATATCAATGAAATGATTCTTCTTTATTTAAAAAATAAAGGCTTTCGTACAGCAGCTGCTTTTTCGGGAAAAGAAGCATTGGAAAAATGGCAAAAAGAAGGTCCGCATCTACTCATTTTAGATATCATGCTGCCGGATTTAAATGGCTGGGAGGTTTGCAGAGAGCTGCGAAAGACAAGCCAGATCCCGATTTTAATGCTGACAGCAAAAGGCGAAAGCGAAGACAAATTAAAAGGGTTTGAAATCGGTGCGGACGATTATCTAGTCAAGCCCTTTGACCCAAATGAAATGGTCGCCCGTGTACAATCATTGCTCAAAAGGGCTTACCTAATCACCTCGCCCGCCGATGTCCATTCATTTCTTCAATTTGGTCGTTTAAAAATCGATCTGACTGGCCGTTCGGTAACAATTGAAAACAATCAAGTAGAGCTGACACCGCGTGAGTACAAGCTGCTTTTCATTTTCTGCCAGCATCCGAATCAAGTGCTTGCGAGGCAGCAGCTTCTTGACCAAGTATGGGGCGAAGATTACCTGGGCGAGGACCGCGTAGTTGATGTGTTTGTTACACGCCTACGTGCAAAGCTTGCTTCCGGGACGGATGGGTGGCGAATTGAAACAATCCGCGGCATTGGCTATAAATTTAAGGTGGAAAAAACGTTATGAAATCGATTTTTCAAAAACTCTTAACCTATTATCTCGGCGCAACGCTAATTGGCTTCATTTTATTTGCGTTTGTGATCAATTATTTTCTTCATGATTTTTTATTTCAAAAAAAGGAAAATGCATTGTTCCAAAAAGCGGAGCAATTGGCAACACTAATCGAGCAAAGCGGCGATCCAAGCAAGGATTCTTTTTATAAAGCAACCGTTATCAACAATAAAAAAATAGAAAACATTAAAATGTACTTATTTCTTGTTGATGAAAACAGAGCAAATAGTTTGGCAAATTTTAAAAAGAATCTATTAAAAAAAAGTGATGCATTCAATCCCAATATTGTTAATCAGGTACTCTCTGGAAAAAAGGTTAAACAAATCGGCCAGTTGCAAAAAACGGCCGATAAAGCGCTGATTATGACTGGGGTACCGGTGAAAGAAGACGGTGCCGTCGTTGGCGCATTATTTTTAACCACCCCAGTAAAAGAAATCCCGACAGACCAAGTCTCCAAACTAATTCTGTTCGCCTTCTTCATGATTGCCATTCCGGCGATTGCGGTTTTATACTGGATTTCCCGGAGGATCTCAAAACCGCTAATTGTGATGAATCAATCCGCGCGCTTAATTGGCGAAGGACAATTTCAGCAGCGCATTAAGACAACGGGGAAAGATGAAGTAGGCCAGCTGGCAGGCACGTTCAATCAAATGGCAGAGCAGCTCGAGAAGCTCGAGAAAATGCGCAAAGACTTGATCATGAATGTGTCCCATGAATTGCGGACACCGCTCACCTCCGTTCGCGGCTTTATCCAAGGAATGCTTGAAGGCGTCATTCCCTTTGATCAGCAAGAACGCTATTTGCAAATTTGTTATTCTGAGATTGCGCGCCTTAGTCAACTATTAAATACAATGCTCGATTTATCGGCGATCGAAACCGGGAAAGTGAAACTCCAGCTTACCACTGTTTCGATTGTTCCCATCCTTGAAAAAGTGGCGAGTACGATTCAGCCCCGGCTTGAGGCAGAACAAATCTCTTTTCGGTTGGAAGTACAGGGTATGAAAACGGCATCTGTTTTAGGGGATGCCGAAAGAATCCAGCAAATTTGCTTCAATTTATTTGACAATGCGATCCGATATACTCCTATAGGCGGTTCGATTTCGGTCTCTGTAAAAAATAATGAGGAAACCGTTGAGGTTCGCATAGCCGATACAGGCAGCGGCATTCATCCAGACCATCTGCCACATATTTGGGAACAATTTTACACAGAGGATGTTTCACGGCAGTCACACCGGGAGAGAAGCGGCCTTGGGCTTACTATCACAAAGCAGTTAGTTGAATTAATGAATGGGAAAATCATGGTTGAATCCGAACTCGGTATAGGAAGTGTTTTTACATTTTCGTTCCCAATATATGGGAAATAAACCTATTTTGTCTATGATGCAAATCAAGTTCCTATCCTACAAAGACTTGCCGCGAACTTTCGCAAATTGCAATATAATGGATGCTCCTTTGATAGGTGGTTCGGCACAGTTTAAGGCTAGCATCCCTTTTGAAACTTTGTATAAAGAAGGCGGCTGCAGTACTCCATTGATAAAAAGATTGTAAAAGGAAATTTGTTGCGGATCGAGAATTCCTGTTTTTCCATAATAAAGGATTTCATCATCATCGGTATAAATATGCTTTTTTCCATCTGAAACGGCATTGTAGTGAAAGGTTTCTGTCTTTAGCTGTTCCGGCAGGAGGAGGTCCGATTTTGCAAAATACTTCTGTTGTATTAGAAGTTGTAAACTATGCACCTGTTTCAACCACTACCGTCGCAACCTAGACAGACAAAAAATAACAGATAACTAAAGGGAAATAAAACAATCGAAAGAGATCGG
>JAKACS010000525.1 GCA_021821235.1 Bacillota bacterium | reverse complement strand
GATAGCGAAAGCCAACCGGTTGGTTGTACGAAAGCGTGTAAAAATGGATAGGTATTGCGCAAAACTGTTATAACTCACTGAAAATTATTAAAACAATATTTTTTAACCTAATACATTGGAACGTGTAAATGGTTGTAAATAAGAGAGTTACCTGCTATGCGGCGACACTCTACAAATTTGACAGTATAATTAATTTTCAACCTGTAATAGTTCCTTTTTAAGGACGACCATGACGCCAATTTTCGTACCTTCGCGATATGTTTTATAGACGAAAAATCATATTGGCTCTGCTGCAGGCTTTTGACGGGCATTTGCCCAAAATATCCTTGCAAAAACTACTTTTTTTGTTTGCAAACAGACAAACAAAGCCTGACTACGATTTTGTGCCCTATTTATATGGCTGTTATTCCTTTTCCGCCAATGCCGACTTAACCGCAATGGTTGGACACGGACAATTATCGGAAGACAAAACCAGTTTTACCAAAATCGGTTCGGTCGACTATATAAAAACGCTTAATGAGAAGGACAAAAAAATCTTAATTGATATTAAAAACACCTATGGCAAGTTGACAACAAATTCATTGATGAAGTTGACTTATTTAAACTACCAATATTATGCAATCAATAGTGTTAAGGCGAAAGAAATTTTAAATGATGAGCAATATGGTAAGGTTTTAAATGCAAAACCAATAAATAACAATACAATTCTTTATACAATTGGCTACGAAGGAATTTCTTTGGAACAATATTTAAACCGTTTGATTAAAAACGATATAAAAGTTTTAGTGGATGTTAGAAACAATGCACTAAGCATGAAGTTTGGCTTTTCAAAAACGCAATTGAAAACTTTTTGTACCAGTTTAAACATTGAATATTTGCATATACCAGAAGTGGGTATTCAATCCGAACAAAGACAGAAATTAAAAACGCAGACAGATTACGATAGCCTTTTTGATATTTACAAAAAGCAAAACTTAAAGAAAACCACAAGCCAACAACAACAAATTTTAAACTTATTAAAGGATAAAAAAAGAATTGCTTTAACTTGCTTTGAAGCGAATATTTGCCAATGCCATAGAAAACATTTAGCGGAAGCAATTATAACATTACCTGAATGGAATTATGAATTAAAACATATTTAGTTTATGGCGTTGACCAAAGTTCTAATTGCTGTTAAAACATACCCTACACTTTCAAGCAAGTATGACGAACTTGTATGCACCGCAGGTTTTCTAGAGGATGGAAGTTGGATAAGGATTTACCCCATCCCATTTCGTAAACTTGAATACAATAAGCAATACAGCAAATATGATTGGATTGAGGTTGACCTTGAAAAGAATAATTCAGACTTTCGATTAGAAAGTCATAAACCAAAATCAATTGAAACAGCTTTTAAAATCGTTGACCATTTAGGAACGGAAGATAGTTGGAGACTTAGAAAGGAAATTATTCTTAAAAATGTTCATACCAACATGACAGAACTTATTGGTCAAGCAAAGGACACAACGAAATGCACATCACTTGCGGTTTTTAAGCCAAAAAAAATTTTAGATTTCAAAGTTGAGAAGGTTGATAGAGAATGGGACAAGAGCAAACTTGACACTCTCAAAGCCAAGGCTCAACAATTAAACTTATTCCAAAACTCTGACAACCCATTTGAAGTTGTGCAAAAACTTCCTTATAAATTTTCGTACAAATTTATAAGTGACGATGGTATTGAAAGAACGATGATGATTGAAGATTGGGAAATTGGTCAGTTGTATTGGAACTGTTTAAAAAGGCATGAAGGCGATGTAGCAAAAGCTTGTGATGATATCAAGAAGAAATATTTTGACGATTTTGCCAAGACGAAAGACTTGTATTTGTTTTTGGGAACAACAAGGGAGTTCCATTTAATTGCACCTAATCCTTTTGTAATTATCGGTACATTTCATCCAAAGAAAATTGTGCAGTCGTCATTATTCTGACAAACAAGACAAGCACTCTGACATTGCACAGCAGGCAACAAAAGTATTTTTAAAAGCAGGGTTGGACAATGTAATCCCGAAGCTTCGGGATGCAAGCATCTGCATCGGTTCGGGTTCGACGTTCAATTTTCAGCTTTAGTTCATAACTTCAACTACATATTTGTTATTTTTAATAGAGATGATGAAGTTTATGTCGGTGGTGATGTGATTATTTTCAAGCAAGACAAATTGAATGGCCATTTCATCAGCTATTCACAAAATAGTTCAATGGCAAAATATCAAAAAGCTATTTCTTCAAAAGGTGACATTATTGTTCACACATACGGCTCAAAACTTCGTGATGTAGTAATGTCATATCCACCAAATATCGAAGAACAAAAACAAATAGTTACACACATAAAAACCGAAACCGCCACCATAGACACTGCCATAGCCAAAGCCGAACGGGAAATAGAACTGATACGGGAATACAAAGAGGCGATGATAAGTGAGGTGGTGATGGGGAAAAGAAAAATTAACAACAACTGATGAAAAACTTTAAGACCACTAAAAGCATTGATACACAACAGCTTGGGAGTTGTTTCCCTTATTTGTGAGGGAAACAAATGTTTTAAACAGACGGAAACAGATTTCTCTCTGTAAACTAAAATCCTTGATAATCAACATAAATTATGAGTGAAATAATACTGTATAAGGCATCAGACCAAAGCCCCCAAATAGAAATTACTTTTGAAGGTGATACCTTTTGGTTGTCCCTTAATGATATAGCTGAACTTTTCCAAAGAGACAAATCAGTTATTTCAAGGCATATTAAAAATATTTTAGAGGAAGGGGAATTAAGTGAAAATCAAATATTTCGAACTGTTGCAAAAAATGCAATGGTTCAAATTGAAGGTAAACGCAGTGTAAAAAGGAAGATAACCTACTATAGCTTGGATGTAATACTGGCAGTTGGGTATCGGGTAAGTTCTGTAAAGGGAACACAATTTAGAATTTGGGCTACTCGAAGATTAAATGAATATCTTACAAAAGGTTATACCATTAATCAAAGGCGATTGGATGAATTGGGCAAAATGGTGCAGCTTATTGAGCAATCGGGCAAAGCCGAAACTTTGCAATTACAAGAGGCCAAAGGATTGCTTGAAATATTAAGCAACTACACCAAAAGTTTTGTATTGCTTAATCAATATGACAGCCATTCAGTGCAATCAGGCAAATTATCCGAAAATATTACCTATGAAATCCAATATGATGAAGCTAAAACTGCAATAAGTGAACTCAAAAAGCAACTAATTGCTAAAAAAGAAGCTACCGCACTTTTCGGAAATGAAAAGGACGACAGTTTTAAAAGTTCGCTGCGGAGCATAGTTCAAACATTTAGCGGACATTATTTATATCCAAGCATTGAAGAACAAGCTGCTCACTTGCTGTATTTCACAATCAAAAACCATTCATTCACTGATGGCAATAAGCGAATTGGGGCATTTCTTTTTATATGGTTTTTGGATAAAAATAAACACCGTTTTAAATCATCGGGGGAAGTGAAAATAAATGACAACGGACTTACTGCTATTGCACTCCTGGTAGCCCAAAG
>JAKACS010000524.1 GCA_021821235.1 Bacillota bacterium | reverse complement strand
TGGCACGGAAGCCGTCCAAATTTGCCTGCCGCATTTAACAACAATCCGGCAGCCGATCAAACAAATTGCGGAAAAATCTGTCTCCATGCTAATTGAATTAATTGAAGGCAAACAGTTTGAGCTTCAATACGAAGAAAACATTCCAGTTTCCTTAAAAAAAGGAACCACAGTGTAATTTTTATGTCAACCGATTGACATATGAAAACGGTTGACATATGATGAAAACAGAGAAAACGTTTACGTAAATTGATAGAATTTTTTTATGACAACACAAATGCCGATTTGCCTAAGGGGTGTCCATGTTGAAGAACTTGTACGATCAATTGCCTTTAGAAACTCTGGCTCAATTTTTTTATTATATAAATCGCAATATTGAGCAAGGGATTTTATCAAATGCGATGTACTATGAAATTGAACTCATTAAAAAATCAGCTTGGAAGCACGGTCTTTCGGCAAAAGATTTACCCAAGTTTTTAGAGGATCTTTCTAATCATCGCGAATTAGAGATTTCCATCATTGATTGATTATGGGAGTGGCGAAAGATGTTCTTATTTGATGAAAAAATTAATTTTCAAGACAAAAAGAATGATATTTTAACAGTTGGAGAACTCCTTGTTGATATGATTTCTGCGGATTATGATGAGAATTTTGAAAGCAGCACGTACCAAAAATTTTTCGGGGGTTCGCCTTCGAATATTGCCATGAATACAAAGAAATTAGGGATTCGTTCCCTTGTGGCCTCAGCTGTTGGCAAGGATGGATTTGGAACATTTTTAACAAATCATTTGAAAAATGCTGGCATGGACACAAGCTGTGTTCAGCAAGCAGAGGCTTCAACGAGCATGGTCGTGGTGACAAAAAGCAAATCGACCCCGATTCCAATCTTTTATCGCGGTGCCGATTATCACTTGGACTACACACCGAAACTCAATGAAGCGCTGCTGAATTCAAAAATTGTCCATTTTTCCTGCTGGCCGATTTCGATGCAGCCGGTTCGTCAGACAATCGAAAGAGTGCTTGAAGAGGCGAGAAATCAGGGTGTTTTAATCTGTTTTGATCCGAATTACCATCCGATGATTTGGCAAAAAGGCGAGGATAGCGTAGAGTATGTGAAATCGATTATTCGTAAGGTAGATATCGTGAAACCATCTGAAGATGATGCGGAACGATTGTTTGGCAAAGATACACCGGAAAATCAGATTGAGAAGTTTTTAAAGCTTGGGGCGAAACTAGTCATTATGACATTGGGCAAAGATGGCGCAATTGTTTCCAATGGAAACGAAACGGTATCATTTGAGACGCTGGCAACAGAAGTGGTCGATACGACTGGTGCCGGTGATGCCTTCTGGTCCGGCTTTTATGCAGCAATCGTGAAAGGGCATACGATTCGTCAGGCCTTAAAGATTGGCTTTGCTGTCAGTGCTTTTAAGTTAAAATATACGGGTGCAGTTGTTGAATTGCCGACCCTTGAAGAAATTAAGCAGCAATATGAATTGCAGGAGGTTTAAGAACATGCCGGTAAAAAATCAGGTACAGCTTATTACGTATCCGGACTCACTTGGCGGGGACTTAAAAACGCTTAACCAAGTTTTGAATAACTATTTTGCAGATATTTTTAAGGGTGGAGTCCATATTCTTCCTCCATTCCCGTCTTCAGGTGATCGGGGCTTTGCACCATTAACCTATTTGGAAATTGAACCCAGCTTCGGTACATGGGCTGACATTCGGGCAATCGGTGAAAAATTCGATGTATTGGTCGATTTAATGGTCAACCATATTTCTCGTCAATCGGAATATTTCCAGGACTTTTTGAAAAAAGGCCGGAGTTCGCAATATGCAGATTTATTTATTACGTTAGATAAATTATGGGAAGATGGCAAGCCTGTCCAGGAAGACATTGATAAAATGTTTTTGCGCCGGACGCTTCCTTATTCGACGTTTACGATTGAAGAAACGGGTGAGGAAGAGAAGGTTTGGACTACGTTTGGCAAAACCGATCCTTCCGAGCAAATTGATCTCGATATCCAATCTGAAAAAGTCAAGCAACTTTTAACAGATTTTTTTACAAACTTTAAAAAGCAAAATGTGAAAATTGTTCGCTTGGATGCCGTTGGCTATGTGATTAAAAAGCTTGGGACAAGTAGCTTTTTCGTTGAGCCTGAAATTTATCAGTTCCTGGACTGGATCATGGATTTGGCCAAATCATTGGAGATTGAATTGCTTCCTGAAGTGCATGCCCATTACACGACGCAATACAAGCTGGCGGAGCATGGCTATTGGATTTACGACTTTATTTTGCCATACCGAATCCTTGATACAATTGTAAATAAACGGAGTGATGAACTGCTGCAATACTTGAAGACCCGCCCGCACAAGCAATTTACAATGCTTGATTGCCATGATGGCGTTCCGGTGAAGCCAGATTTGGATGACTTGATCGATACAAAAGAGGCAAGGAAATTAGTCGATGTCTGTGTTGAAAGAGGGTCTAACCTTAGCCTGATTTTGTCAGATGAGCACAAGGCAGAAGACGGCTTTGATGTGCACCAAATTCGCGGTACGTTTTATTCCATGTTAAATCGTGATGATGAGGCTTATTTAGCAGCAAGGGCGATTCAATTCTTTACCCCAGGCGTGCCACAAGTGTATTATGTCGGACTGTTGGCTGGAGAAAATGATGTTGAGCGGGTGAAGGAAATAGGAGAAGGACGCGAAATCAACCGCCATAATTACACACTTGCAGAAATTGAGCGATCGCTTGAAAAAGACGTTGTTCAAAGACTGCTAAAATTAATCCGTTTCCGAAATGAATATCCGGCCTTCAATGGTGAGTTTAGTGCACTGGCTTCAGCTCAAGATGAAATCCGCCTATCCTGGAAAAATGATGATCAGCAATGTACGTTGTTGATCGACTTGAAAACGAATAAATCAGTAATTGAGTACATTGATGAAAGTGGCAAGACAGTGGAGTATACGGTGTAATTAAATGTTTAAAACATCCTGGAGACGTAAGCGCCAGGATGTTTTTGTATTTTAGGAACTTACAGTTTTTGCCCAGTTGCCCAAGTGCTTTTGTTAGCCCCATCGCCGGGAAGATTTGTCGTTAAAAGAGGGAATTGCGCTGTGCAGGTCGAATTTTTTAGTATTGTTTTTCTGAAAATTTTTATTATTTGGAGGCTGAGATGAATCGATTTGCTGTAAATCTATCGACTATTTTTACGGAGTTTCCATTTTTGGAACGGTTTAAGAAAGCACGAGAATGTGGTTTTTCGTTTGTTGAGTGTCAATTTCCGTATGATTTTTCAATAGAGGAGATTCGCCGCGAACTTAAGCATAATCAATTATCAATGGTGTTATTGAATTTGCCATCGGGCGCTTGGGAAAAAGGGGAGAGAGGGCTCGCGGCAATTTCGGACCGAAAGGAAGAATTTAAACAATCGGTTCAAACGGGTATCGAGTATGCAAAAGCTTTACATGTTTCCAAGGTTCATTGTATGGCAGGAATTGTTTCCGAAGTAGAGAGAGGAGCTGCAGAAAAGGTTTATTTGGAGAACCTCTCGTA
>JAKACS010000523.1 GCA_021821235.1 Bacillota bacterium | reverse complement strand
TAGTTTAATTTTATTTTTCTGAAAGGTCAATATATTTAAAATATTTTGTCTGTTAGATATCCTAACATAGAAAGGTCAGATCGAATTAGCCTTTATCTGCTATTTTTTTAAAATTAGAGAAATTTATCTCTTCCTAAGTTTGTGAAATTGATCTTTATCCGTTCTCACTTTCATTTCGATATGATAATATTTAGGATAGCGAAATACTTTTACGGAAAGAAGTGTTCAGAATGGATCAGCAGGCGAACGCAAAACGAAATTTAGTGATTATGTGGTTTGCCAATTTTTTTATTAATGGCAGCATGACGATGGTTTTGCCGTTTCTTTCATTGTACATTGAATCATTCGGGAAATTTTCGGAGAAATATGTTCAGCATTGGTCAGGGATCACATTCGGGGTTACCTTTGTGTCCGCGTTTATTTTTTCACCGATCTGGGGAAAAATGGGCGATCGCCATGGACGCAAAAAAATCCTTCTCTTTTCGGCGTTTGGGATGACATTGTCCGTTTTTTTAATGGGTTTTGTCCACTCTGTTTGGCAATTATTTGTTTTGCGCTTTTTTATGGGGTTTTTTGCCGGATTTATCTCCATGTCCCAAGCGTATATTTCCACGCAAACGCCCAAACACATGGCTGGAAGAGTACTTGGAACATTGCAAACGGGGACGATTACCGGGTCTTTGTTCGGTCCGATTCTTGGCGGGATCATCGCCGACTCGGTTGGCTACAGCACAACGTTTAAATGGACATCGCTTTCCATTCTCATTTCAGGTCTGCTCGTTTTAGCAACAAAAGAATACAAAATTGCGGACAGCAAAGAAACAAAGGCCATTTATTCGAGTAAAGAAGTCATTCACCATCTTACGCGTAATCCCGTGTTATTAACGGTTTTATTTATTTCAGCGCTTATTCAAATTGCTCACTTCAGTATCCAACCGATTTTATCGCTATATGTGAGCGAATTACATGGAAAAGAGAATATTGCCTTATATTCGGGAATTGCTTTTTCGGCGGCCGGGCTTGGCAACCTGTTCATGTCAAGAAGCTGGGGGAAAATAGCGGATTTGCACGGCTATGTGAAAGTGCTGATTATTTTGCTGTTTGTGGCTGGATCGGTCTACTTACCAGGAGCGATTGTGGTGAGCTTTTGGCAGCTTGTGCTCATCCGCTTTGTGCTCGGGATTTCACTTGGGGGCATTACACCTGTTCAAATTGCCTTTCTTCGCCAAGAAGCTCCGATTGCAATGCAAGGAGAAGTCATCGGCTACAATACGAGCCTTCGCTTCTTCGGTAATATCTTTGGTCCGATACTCGGCGGATTTATTTCGGGTTATCTCGGTTTCTCAGCTGTTTTTGTCAGCACAAGTCTCTTGCTGCTGATTAGCGGGGTGATTCTTTACACAGCAAGCCACCGCCATCCAGAGCTAGTAAAACATTCGGTTTAAAAACGGGCAAACTCATTACGGAAAAAGCGTACAGTAGGTCGTCAAAATAATCAGTCGTGTTAACAACTCCAGCATCTGACGCTCCCCTCCCCATTAAAATGAACTTCTAAAATTAGCATAAACTTTTTTTGTAAAGCAAGTGTTAACCAAATGTAATGATTCGTTAAAAAAAAGAAAGCCGGCTAGTCAGCAATGGCTTTCCTTTTTTTTATCGTAAAAGTCTCTGCTTCCTTTGCGGGCATGGGTTTTCCCAATAAGAAGCCTTGTCCGTAATCCGAACGGTGATCCAAAAGAAAACTGAGGTGCTCCGCTTCTTCAATTCCTTCGGCAACCGATTTGATGTTCAATGTCTGTGCCAAATTGATAATCGCTTTTGCAATTTTGATCGTTTGCTGATCTTTATAAAGATTCAGTGTAAACGACTTATCCATTTTCAAAAAGCTGATTGGCAGTTCGTTTAAATACGTTAACGACGAATAACCGGTGCCAAAGTCATCAATGCCGACTTCAATGCCCAATGCTTCGATTTGCCGCAAAATTTTGCTGGCGTATTGTACATCTTTCATCAGCATACTCTCTGTGATTTCGAACTGGAGCTGTTCTGGGGGAAAGTTTGTTTCTGTCAAGATCGTCTTAATTCTTTTTACAAGCGTTCGGTCCTCAAACTGCTTGGCTGAAAGGTTCACGGAAAATCTGGCTGAAAGTCCTTTCTCTCGCCATAACTGCCCTTGCCCACAGACTGTCTTTAGCACCCAATGACCAATCGGGATGATTAGCCCTGTTTCTTCGGCAATCGGAATAAACTCCGCAGGTGATACCATGCCAAGCTGTGGATGATGCCAGCGCAACAGGGCTTCGTAACAAACCAATTGATTCGTTTTCAGATGAAAAATTGGCTGATAATACACTTCCAATTCATTTTTTTCCAGTGCAGTGTGCAAGAAATTTTCCATAGTAAATCGGTTAATAGAAAAGGATTCCATTTCCTTTTGGAAAAATTGAATCCCATTTTTCCCTTGATCCTTGACCGCATACATCGAGATATCCGCTTGTTTCAACAGTTCGTTCATGTTCTTTCCATTTTCCGGATAAAAACTAATGCCAATGCTCCCTGTCATCTTGATATTCAACTTGTTAATGGTCACTGGTTCAGAAATTTTATCCAGTATTTCCCTTGCCAGTTTTTTCGATTCCGAACGGTTCCCACTGTGCGCATGTTGATGCAGAACAATAAATTCATCGCCGCCAATCCGTGCCAAAATATCATCCGGGCCGATGCAGCTTTCAATTCTTTTCGCCATTTCTTTTAACAAAAGATCACCGTAATCATGACCAAACGTGTCATTGATCGATTTAAAATTGTCCAAATCAAGGAAAATAAACGCTAAGTTCGCTGATTGCACTCGATCGTACTGAAAATAATTTTGAATAAAAGACCGATTATAGTTCGAGGTTAAAGTGTCTTTAATCGTTAAGTTTTCAAGATCAATGGTTTGGGCGATTAAATGACCGGCTGTTTGCAGAACAGAGTGGGCATATCCGCTAAATTCAAATGGCTGCGGGTGAATCGCCAACAGCCTTCCAAATACTACTCCAGTTTTTAACACAATCGGAACCTCGGCAAAATGACCGCTACGCAGCAATTTAAACGGTGTATCCGGGTTTTCTCCATCAGCATCCCCCGGCAGTCGGCTCCCTTCGGATAGGAGAGTTTGCACACGATTAAATACTTTTATTACGGTACCATTACCGTTCTCATCGGCTGTTAGAACAAACGTATTCACTGCGATTGTTTTACTCAAAATATCAAATACATGTGTAAGGGTAGTATTTAAAGTTTGATAGTAAAATAAATCTCTCAGCTGATTGCTCATAGCTTGACCCCTTTTTATATCTATTTGAATTCCGCTGCAAAATAAAAAGACTATCCCTTCATCCAATGGAATAGTCACGTTTCTTTCTATCGTGCTATTCGGCAGCTGGCTGTCATGGGTGCGTTTTCACCGTTAGACCCTATAGTTTTGCGCCCCCATCTTTCAATGGGTTTGCCTGTTCGTAGCTATTTACTTTTTCTAGGCTCATCGACACCCGGATTTTTTTCACAAAAAATAGCTGCCCCCCTA
>JAKACS010000522.1 GCA_021821235.1 Bacillota bacterium | reverse complement strand
AAGCTGGAAAATCGGATTAGAAAAACTAGAGCTCCACGGCAATCTGATTCAAAAATTCTTCCAGTTTGTATTCTCCCCATTTATTTTTTTAGGATTTGTCCTTTACATACTGGCTACGGTTATTTGGATGTACTTGCTGTCAAAACTTCCGCTGAGCTTTTTATATCCATTGCAAAGCATCGCCTATGTACTGGCGCTATTTGTCGGTCTATTCTTGTTTAAAGAGCAAATTCCGATAACAAGATGGATCGGAACTGGGATTATTTTACTTGGTGTGTACCTGGTTGTCAGGTAATTACAGCATCAGCGAAAGTGAAGGAGGAAAAATTTTGCTTAGTCGATTGAAGCGTCCGATTCAGGCCGAATTAAAAAAATATTGGTTTATTTGGACGATTGCCATTATTGTTCTGTCGCTTTTTGGATTTGTCATTTTTGAAAATAGCGGATCGTTTACTGCAGCTAAGGAATTGGAATATCCAGCCGCTGGACAAAACTATAGTGATGTGACCCTCGGTAATTTTACAGGTGACTTAACGATTACACAAACGTTTGTTTCAAAAAGCAATTCTTTCTCACGCGTTCAACTGTTATTTCAGACTACATCTAAAACAAAGGGAGTATTGAATCTTGCGTTGAAAGAAGGTGAAAGCGGAAAAGTTCTTTCTGCTCAAACTATTGACTTGAAAACAATCAAAAACAAAATGCTTGCAAACTTTGATTTTCCAAAAATAAATGAGGCAAAAGGAAAAAAATACGAATTAATCATTACTGGCAAGAATCTTCAAAAAAAGGAATCAGTCAGTTTATGGAAAAGTACGGCGGATCATTATCAGCAAGGGCAGCTGACACTAAATGGCAAACCGGTAAAAGGGGATCTTCGCTTTTCCATTTTTGAGATGAAGAAGAAAACATTGATTAAAAAACCCGGCTATCTCCTTGCAGGAAGCGTATTCTTGCTCTTTTTTATCCTGTCTGTTTTTGCACTCAGAAAGTATAAAACACAATTGCATAAGGCGTTTTTAGTGACTGCTCTACCCGTTGGCCTTATCTTGGCGATCATTGTTCCGCCATTTGATCAATTAGATGAATTTGACCATTTTCTGCGTTCGTTCGAAGTATCAGAAGGAATGGTTGTTAACCAAGTAACAAAGCAGGGACTCGGAAACGAAATTCCTGTCAGCATTGTCGATACGATTCACCAAACACAATTTATTAGCGGAAAAGGCTATCAATACGAAATTGTAAAAGAGGCTTTTCGAACGCCGTTAAATCCTGAAAAAAGAGTCTTTATTCGCAATTATGCTTCGTCCTATCCGCCGACAATTTATATTCCGCAGGCGATCGGGTTAACGATTGGCAGAATGATCTTTCATACACCGCTGATGATGATGTATGCTGGCAGAATTTTGAACCTGTTTGCCTATTTGGCGATTGTTTATACTGCCTTAAAGATCGTCCCGGTAAAAAAGAATCTTTTTTACATTGCCGCCCTTTTGCCAATGTCGATCAATCAGGCAGCAACACTATCCGGCGATTCGATGATCATCTCGTCGGCGTTCCTTTTTGTTTCTTATATTTTTTTCTTGGCATATGGGAATGTCGGGCAGATTAAGCTGAAACATGTGCTGACAACCATTGGAATCGGAATTTTTATCGTTGTTTCGAAGATTGTTTATTTCCCGTTATTTCTTCTCTTTTTCCTGATTCCGCTCAGAAAATTTACCGACAAGAAAGATTTTGTTAAGAAATTACTGCTCGTTTTAGCTGGTTTTACCATCCCATACCTATTATGGAATTGGCTAAACCTTGCCAATTTATCAATACCCGATGTCAGAACACACGCTGGAGTATCGCCGAAGGAGCAAATTTTGTTTATCCTTTCTTATCCAATCCAGTACGGAAAAGTCTTGCTTGATTCATTTATACGATTAGGAGAGGGAAAGTTTTTAGGGATGCTTGGCATTGTCATTGTCATTTACCACTATTCGACTCCAACCATCGTGATTTACACGTTCTTGTTTTTGATGATCTTATTCGGACTGGTGAATGATGAGACGGATTTGCAGCATTTTTGGCGAAAAAGTGACAAGGTGGTTATGCTGTTGACTATGACAGCAGTCATTCTACTCATCTATACGGCTTTATATGTAGGGTATACTCCTGTAGGATATTCAATTGTATATGGTATTCAAGGAAGGTATTTTCTTCCTGTAATGATTTTCTTCTTCTTAAGCCTTGCAAATCGGCATTTTAGTTACAAAAATATAGATGGAAATTTTCCACTGACTACCCTTGTTCATGCCAGCCTATACATTGCCCTTTTATCCTATCTTTATCAAATCAACACCTATTGATCTACTGCTGGGAAACAGTTTGCTGTTTCCCAGTTTTTTCATGGCGCCGTATATTGGCTTAGAGAAGGCACATGATAATACTGTATCATGTTAAAACAAATGGGCAATTGAATGTAAAAGGCGGTGCCTTTCTTGAAAGTATTGTTAAAAAGGAATTCTCGAAAATCTAAAAACTATGTAACGAAGATCTGCGCTGTTTTGGTATTGGTTTCTTGTATACTTTCCCAAGAAACCAATATCCAGGCATCTGTTGAACAGCCAAATGACCTTACGTCCAAAAATTCGCCGAATTGTGCTTTAGTATCCTATCTCATTGGAAAAATGTCGGTTAAAGAAAAAATCGGGCAGCTGGTAATGCCTTCTGTGCGAGATGGGCATACTCCGAGTCAACACATTCAAAACTTAATCAAGACGTATGGTAGTGGATCAGTCATTTTTTATGGAAAAGCAAATGCAGAAAAAATCACAAAATTTACAAACCAACTGCAAAAATGGGCCACTGAAACCCCCCTGCAAATTCCGCTGTTTATCTCTGGCGATCTGGAGTACGGGTCATCTCAGCATGTTACCGATGGAACAGATTTCCCGAGGCAAATGGCAATTGGGGCAACAAGAGATTGGAAAACAGCTGAACAGATTGCCAAAATAACGGCAATTGAACTCAAAGCAATGGGCTTCAACTGGAACTATTCACCTCTCGCGGATGTAAATACAAATCCTTCCAATCCAGTGATCGGAGTCCGGTCATTCGGTGAAAACACAGACATGGTTTCACAAATGGTCATTTCCCAAATCAGAGGTTACCAGCAAAATGGTGTGGTAGCGACCGCCAAACATTTTCCAGGACACGGAGATACGAATGCCGATTCCCATTTGCATCTAGCAGCGGTCAATTATGATCGGAAAACCTTTGTAGAAATTCATCTTCCGCCATTTAAGGAAGCAATTGCCGCAGGCGTCGATTCCATTATGACTGCACATGTTATTATTGATACAATTGACCCGGAACTTCCAGCTACATTATCAAAAAAAGTATTAACTGGTCTTCTTAGAAAACAAATGGGGTTTAATGGAATGATCGTAACGGATTCGATGAGTATGGATGCAATCGATCACCATTGGGGAACCGGTCAGGCAGCAGTTATGGCCATCGATGCTGGTGCCGATATCGTTATGGCAACTGGCTCTTATAAGCAGCAGCTGGAGACGTATCAC
>JAKACS010000521.1 GCA_021821235.1 Bacillota bacterium | reverse complement strand
GGGGACGTCAAAAGGGGATATTTGTTGATCAAGTTGTTCAAGAAACCTTTCCAGAACTGATGAATGAAGTCTCGGTTTATGACTATGTTATTTCAGATTCCGAAAGAAAAAAGCTTATCATTTTACTGTTATCGATTCGAGAAGAACCCTTTTCTTTATTTCACCTATCTTCCGCTTTAAAAGTAAGCAGAAATACAGTTCTTAATGATTTAAAGGGTGTAGGCGCCATTGCTAAATCGTTTGGATTAAAAGTAATGTATACAAGAAAAGACGGTTATTTTATCGATGGAAGTGAGCTAAATAAACGGTATTTAATTATCATGCTTGTTCATCAAATTCTACAAACTCAAAGCGGCCGGCATTGTTTTTTTGAAATATTGGGACTAAGTAAGGAAGAAGTTTTAAAAATACGTTACCGGCTTGAAAAAATCGAAAAACGGTTAAAAATCCGCTTTACTGATGAAAAACTGGAGGAACTTCCATTTACGTTATCATTGATTATCCGTCGTATTCGACAAAGGAAGCCCTTAGAAGATTATTATTATGATCTACTTTATACAGAAGAATATAAAGCCGTAGATGAACTACTAACGGATGAAAATAAATTTGATGAAAGAGAGCTTTTATTTATCACATTACAATTATTAGCCTCAAGTGTTTCCTCTATCGAAATATCGGAGGATACAGGTAGTCCGGAAATATTTGAAGGAATTTTAAGTATGTTAAATTGTTTTGAAAATTTAGCATGTGTAAACCTTCAGGAAAAAGACGAACTTATTAACAGATTGTATTTACATCTAAGACCTGCCATATATCGAATAAAATACCATTTAAAAGTGGAAAATCCTTTATTAGAGTCTGTGTTAAAAGAACATGGTGAATTGCATCATCTTGTTAAAAAGGCCATTGTCCCACTTGAGAAGCTATTTGGGGCGAAGATTCCTGAATGTGAAAGCGCCTACTTAACGATGCTTTTAGGATCATGGCTTCTAAGGCAAGGAGAAGAAATTTCCGCAAAGAAAATGGCTGTTGTCGTTTGTCCAAACGGAATTTCAGTTTCCAAGCTTTTATATGAAACTTTACGCGGCCTATTTCCGGAAATCGTTTTTTTGGATCATATTTCATTACGGGATTTTATCGACTATCCATTACAATATGATATCGTTTTTTCGACGACTTTCTTAAAGACAGATAAAAAGTTATTTTTAGTTAAACCCTTTCTGTCGAATGATGAAAAATATCGGTTGAAAGCAAGAGTGTACCAAGATTTAAACGGATATAATCCGATCAATTTTAATTTGGAAGATTTAATTGAGTTAATAGAAAAAGAGACAATAATAAAAAACAAAGAATTATTAAAAAAATCATTACAGGCATTTTTTCTTGAAAAACAATCAAGCGATACTGTTCCAACCATAATAAACACAATTAAACCCTCTTTAGATGAGGTTATTACAGAGAATGCTATATTGCTAGAAGAAAAGGCAGATACGTGGCAGGAAGCAGTGAAGATTGCCTCCAAACCTCTTTTAGATTCAATATCCATTAAACCAGAATACATTCATGCAATGATTAAAATGTTTGAAAATCACGAACCGTATATCATCATCGCACCAAAGGTGGCAATACCTCACGCACGACCCGAAGATGGAGTTAATCGTCTTTCTATGAGTTTATTGAAATTGGAAACGGACGTTGATTTTTATGGGAATCCTGTAAAAGTCTTTATAATCATTGCCGCAATCGATCGAAGTACACATTTAAAAGCGTTGATGCAGTTAAATGACTTATTGGCGGATTCGGACAGTCTTGAACAACTATTGAATGCGAAGGAAAAATGTGAAATTTTGTCATTGATTAGTAAATACTCAAAGGCAATCTAGGTGGAAATATGCTTTTGAAAGGGAGATGTCAGTTTAATGTGTTAAGATACTGAATAAGTTGAAACGGAAATAAACGGAGAGGAAGAACGTGATGAAACTATTTTCACAATTATTTGATCAAAATTTAATTCTAACAAATTTAAATTGTACAACAAAGTACCAATTTTTCGAACAAATTTCTTTCTTTTTAGTTGAACATGGATATGTAACAGAAGATTTTAAAAAGGCACTAATAAAACGGGAGGAAAAATATCCGACTGGTTTAAGAACAGAACCATACCACGTTGCTATCCCTCATACAGATCCCGAAAAAATCATTAAACCCTTTATTGCCATGATCAGGCCAGTGAATCAAATTGAATTTTTCGAAATGGGAACAGATGATAAAAAAATTAGTGCCCAGTTAATCTTTGTTCTCGGATTAAAGCGGTCAGAAGCTCAAGCACCTCTGTTACAAAAGTTAATTGATATGTTTATGAACAAAAAAGTAATGGAACAACTTATAATCGAGGAAGACAAAACTCAAATCTTATCTATTTTGGAAACAAATATTGCGTAAAAATTTTACTTGGTGGATAGATTTTTGCACACCTAGCCAATTTTATTCTACTAAAAAACAGATGTTTTGACAAGTTTTTAATGAAAGAGACGGGATCAATATGATTTATACGGTTACGTTAAATACGGCTATTGATCATATTTTGCATATTCAAGGAGAATTAACTCGAAAGCAAAATAATAAGATCCAAAATCAAACGTATGATATAGGTGGAAAAGCCACACATGTTTCTGTCGTTTTGTCTAGACTTCATATTCATAATATAGCAACAGGATTTGTAGGTGCTCTAAATAAAGATATTTTAATAGATCTATTGAGTAAAAAAGGTGTTCATTGTGACTTTGTTGAGCAGGAAAGAAGTAAGACAAGAGAAAGCTTAATCGTTATTGATGAATCTGGAAAAGGAAGTTATATGATCACGGATAAGGGTTTTGAAATACGGGATGAAAGCTACGAAAAATTACTCAAAAAGCTAAAAAATTTTGTGAGGGAAAAAGATATTGTGGTAATTGCGGGGAATCCCCCAATAGGAATCAATGTTGAAAAATATAAAAAAATCCTAAAAACAGTAAAAGATCTAAAAGGAGATCTAATTGTAGATGCGTCTGGCGATTATTTAAAAGCGGCAGTGGAATTAATGCCAACATTGATTAAGCCGAATGAATTTGAGTTTCAAGAATTAATAGGTAAGAATTGTCATACAATTTCAGAATATGCTCAGGAAATACATTTGTTAATGGATAAAGGAATTGAATATGTTGTGATTTCACTTGGTAAAAGAGGAAGTTTGGTCGGTTTTCATCAAGAGATTTATCAAGTGATCCCGCCAAAAGTAAAAGAAGTTAATGATACAGGTTGTGGTGATGTTTTTGTAGGTGGTATAACTGCAAAATTAAGTGAAAATCTGCCTTTGGAAGAGATTTTTCGATTTGCAGCAGCACTGGGAGCTTCTAAGGCAACACAAGAGGGAAGTTCTGATTTTTCTTTAACACTAGCTAAAGAGTTGGAAAAGGATGTCCAAATACAATTAATTGGGAGAGTGAATTAAATGTTCTATTTTGACGAACGAAAAGAACTTTGTGAAGTTACCAAAATGATGTTTGATCGTTTTAATACGAATGCTGCCGGCGGAAACAT
>JAKACS010000520.1 GCA_021821235.1 Bacillota bacterium | reverse complement strand
ATTTCCATAGTAACCTTTAACTCGATCCAGCCATTCTTTCCTTCTTTTGGTCTTAATCCCGTTGCAATCTCGTATGTATCCGGGACCGTTGTCTTTACTGCTCTCATCATTTCATCATGCTTTAACCCATATTTCACGCCTAACGCCTCTAATTTGAGCATTAATTCCGAGATAAGAATCGTGTTTATGATCTCGTTCTGTTCATCCACCTTTAATATAATGTGGCTGTCCGGCTCAACATCTAATATGGATCGAAGTAACCGGTAACCCGGCTCCACTTTTAACAATACTTTCATTTTATTCTGATCAACGGAAAAATTCCAAACAGTCTGTTTCATTTCATTTTCAACCTGTATATCATATCGATCATTCTCTGTTACAACCGTTGGATTCTCAGTTACCAGTTGGTTATTTTTATAAAGCTTTACACCAGCTGGAATCGTTACGATTGGAAGGTGAGTCGGTAAAGATTTGCAAAATAGCCTGCCTTCTTTGATCCACACCTTTCCCTCAAGCAACTCATTTGAATCTTCTTTACCAATACTCTGTCCATGGGGCGTTGTTGTTTCCTCCCCTAATAAATCATTTGCATTCATTTTTTCAATTGTTAAAGATGCAGATCTGCTTTTGTTTTTAACAATTTTCACAATTGCTTTTTTTGATCCAAAGCCGAGAAATCCCTTTGTTTCATGTTGGATGACTTCAACATGAACTTCTTCCTTTTTGGCTTCTAACAACTCCAAACCTACATGAATGGCTTCTTTTACATTGTTACCTTTTGAAATAATGCTTTTCATATTGTAGATCCTCCATTTCTCTGACCGGAGAATTTAGACTTGTGATGTCCGTTCTTTCTCACTTACTCTAAAAATCACCATTGTAATATCATCTTTTTGTGGGACGCCTTCTGTATATTGCTTTAGTGAATTAAAAACCAATTGCTGAGTTTCTCTGACGGTTAAAGCTTTTGATTTTACTAAAGTCTGAATCAGTCGCTGTAAAGTATATTGATTGCCATTTTTATTTTGAGCTTCGATAATTCCATCTGTATAAAAAAAGATCGTATCTTTTTCTTCCAGAAGTACAGATTTTTCGTGATACACTTGATTTGGCAATCCGCCTACCATAATTCCTTTCACTTTAGGCAATGGTTCAACCGTAACTTTTTTTTCACAAATTAGCAGGGGAATGTAATGTCCTGCATTTGCGTAAGTAAACACTTTTTCCTTTGGATGCCAATCCGCACAAAAGAGTGTGACAAATGATTTTAAGCTTCGCAAATCCTCATATAAGGCATTATTCATTGCTGTTAATGTTTCGCCCGGACCTTGCGTGCTCTCAGCTGCACTGCGAAAGGCACCTCGTGTTAAAATCATCAGCATCGCAGCTGGAATTCCTTTCCCCATTACGTCTCCAATAACCAATCGAATCTTCCCATTTTTCAAAGGATAAAAGTCATAATAATCTCCACCAATTAATCTTGCTGGCAGAGAAGAACCTGTAACCTCTGCTCCAGAAAATTTCGGAGTTTTGCCATTTAATAATTGGCATTGAATATTCCTTGCCAAATGAATCTCCCGTTCGAGAGTCTTATCGATGAATGGTGGATCACCTGGGACAACTTTATCCAGCTGATTGATAACCCGGGCGTGGCTCATGAAGCTCCTCCTTGCGAACGGTTTCTAGTATTTCATACACACCAATTGTCTCAAAAATATCATCGATTTCATGATTAATTCCTTGAAGTTGAAGAATAAAATCTTTCTCCTGTGATAAGTAAATCATATTAATGATCGATCCAATTCCGGTAGAATCGATAAATTCCAATTCATTAAAATCCAAAATGAATTGTTTACAATTTCCAATTTCATTTAGATATGGCTCAAGTATTGTATTTGTTGAGATATCTAAGATTCCTCGTAATCTCAAAAAGGTGGTTTCCTCTTGAACTTCGACCTGAACTGTCAACCCCATCGTGTCCCCTCCTGTTATTCGTTCTGAAGAGAAATCGGCAGCCTCACTTCAACCGTTGTCCCTTCATTTTCTTTACTGTCGAATTGGATGGTTCCTCTATGCTCCCTAATGATTCGCCAGCAGACCATTAATCCAAGGCCTGTCCCCTTTTCTTTATTGCTATAAAAAGGCTCTCCTAATCTTTGCAGACGTTCTTCACTGATTCCGATACCGTTATCCGTAATGGTTATGACAAGCTCGTCCACTTCCCTCCAAGCTTTAATTTGTATAAGCCCTCGTTTTTTTTCATTCAGCGCTTCAATACTATTTTTGCAAATATTTAAAAATACCTGTTTTATATGATTGGGATCACAATGGACCAACGGAAGCTGGGGTTGTGCTTCAATTGAAAATTGAATATTTCGCAAGTTAGCTTCTGATTCCAATAATGTTTCAACATTTTTTAACAGATGGGGAATATCTATTTTTTCAGGCTTCATTTCCTGAGGTTTTGCAAGGGATAGAAATTCCTTAATTATATCCTCAATCCGATCAAATTCTGAAAGGATAATATCAAAATATTGATCCTTTATTACACCTTGTCGGAATAGTTGGATAAACCCTTTGATCGAAGTAATCGGATTTCTGATTTCATGGGCAATTCCGGCTGCCAGCTCTCCAACTAAAGATAATTTTTCCGAATTCCATAAAAGTTCTTCGGCTATTCTTCTTTCAGTAATATCCCTGCCAACAATCACGAAATGTGCAACTTCTCCATTCTCCCCCATTACAGGGCTGACGAAGCATTCAATCAATATCCATTCTCCAGCCTCGTTTAACACCCGAAACTCCATCATTGAAGAAGTTCTTGATTTTGCCATCGTGTTATATTGAATAGACACAAATGAAACATCCTCCGGGTGAATGAAGCTAAGCCCACTTCTCCCTTCTAAAGAGCTTTGATCATAGCCTAACACCGTTTTAGCTGACGGAGAGGCATACAGGACGTTACCGTTAAGATCTAAAACGACGATCAAATCAGTCGTATTATCGGCAATTAAACGATATTTATTTTCACTTTCTTTCAAAGCTTTTTCAGCCATTTTTCGATCCGTAATATCCATGCACGATCCAATCACCTCCACTACTTCACCGCCACGTGTGATTGGGCGTAAAATGGAAAGATAATGGATCCCATTTAGTTCTTCCTCGTATGTAGTCAGCACTACCTTGTCCCATGTTTGCTGATAATATTGCTCTTTTCTTTTTGCCATATCTTCAGGAAGAAAATCTCGTAATTCTTTTCCAACAATTTCATTTGGAATATATCCTAAACGATATAGCAATTCACCGTCACATAAAGTATGAATAAACCGGCCATTAATTTTTTTGAATTTGAAAATGAACCCTTGTTGTAAACGGATCGTGTCGTCTAATTCCTTCCTAGCCATACGCAATAATTCTTCTGTCCACATCCGTTCATTTACATCTTGGGAAACACCGAACTCCTTCACCATTTGTTGAATTTCTGGGAGTCTCTCTGTTAATGTATTGGCTGGAATAGGTTTTGAAAACAAATACCCCTGTCCCTCATCACAAAGATGCTGCTGTAAAAAAACAAGTTGTTCTT
>JAKACS010000519.1 GCA_021821235.1 Bacillota bacterium | reverse complement strand
CCATTTCCGCGGCGTGTGAACTCTTTCGGGCACTATGAACCGTTTATAACGACCATTTCCGCGGCGTGTGAACTCTTTCGGGCTTTATGAACTTTTTCTGACCTTTATTAGCGGCTGCCCACCCTTTCTATTCCGGTCAGAGCCACCTTTTTTATGGCTACTTTTCTCCTTCCTCTTGTCTTTTCATCAATCTCTTAATGTCCTCCCTTGGATTCCAGCAATTAAACTGATAATTTGTTTTCGTTTCATACCCGAGGCGGCGGCAAAAATAGCGGGTGCCAGACTCACCTTTTTGGGAACTAAAATGGGTACAGGTGGCGCAAACGTGGTAATTTTTCATCGAAATCCCCTTAAAAATACGACGTTTTTACGAACTATTCAATGTTTGGTCATAGTTTGTTCACTCTTTTTCGTTATTCTATAAACAGGTTCAAACGAACCTCCACCTCCTGTCCTAAAACGAAAACTAGCGTCACGCCCGGCACAAGTGCCGGGTATTTTTTTCTCTTTTGTCAATTTAGTTTCACAAAAGCGAGACAGTTAAATAGAGTACTGTTCCCCACATGATCACCGCAGATATTTTGTTGAGAAAAAAGACCAAACTTCCAGAAGTATCTAGAGTTCCGACAACCCTCCCAGCAATCGATAGGCCGAAAAACCATAGCCAAGAAACGAGAATGCTCGCGAGCGTAAATGCAATTTTTTCAGTACCAGTATACGATAATGAACTCGTCCCAATCACGCCAATCGTGTCCAAAATGGCATGAGGATTTAGTAACGAAACGGAAGCAGCGAATGCGATTTGTTTTCGTGCTGTGAAGGAATGGCGATTTTCACTCGATGCCGTCAGCGGCTTGCTGCTCCATGTTGAATAGCCCATATAGAGCAGAAAGATGATTCCGCCGATTAGAAGAACCGTTTTGATCCAGGTGACCTCCAGCACAACGGCCGAGATACCGAATACTGCCAGAAAGACCAGAAATGTATCACAGATCGATGCAGTTATTATAACGGGAAGCACTTTTAGCCAACTTTTATGGATTGCCCCCTGATTAAAAACAAACACATTTTGAACCCCGAGCGGTAATATAAGTCCAATTGCCAGCAAAAAACCGTGAACGGCAGCTTGCAACATATTGATTCTCCTATTTTCTTCTTAATAATTTCATATAGTGCTCAGGATCTTTAATCATCTCAAAGCCGTACTGCGAATAAAGTCCGTGGGCATCGAACGTACTTAACATCAGTTTGCCAACCTGTCTCAGTTCGGAATGTTCTGTCATAACCTCCATAAGCCACTTTGAAAGTCCTCTTCCCCTATACTCTCTTAAAATAAAAACATCCATGATCCAGCCCATGCGGATAAAATCCGTAATCACGCGAGCAAAGCCAACTTGTTTTGCCTCACCGTTTTTGGGATCTCCGTCAAATAAACCGAAGCAAATGGAGGAATGGTCGATTGAACTTGCTACTTTTTCGAATGGGATTCCTTTTGCCCAATAAGAATCTTCACTTAAAAAGCGATGGATGGTTTCCAAATCCAGTAAATTCTTATCCGTATGAATGGTAAAGCCTTTAATTGACCATTTTGCCATGCAAGCTACCCCCATTTATGTATTTTTTGAAATTTTCCGATGAAACACCACAAAATAAATTATACCAAGAATAAGCATATATGCACCATATAAACCAATAGAAAGCCATTTATTGCTCGTAAAAGAAGCTCCAGCATAGGAAAGAAGCAGAACATTTGGTATTTTTCCAATCGCAGATGCCACAAAGAAAGTTAGCCATTTTACCCTGCTCAGGCCGCATCCAATATTGACAACGGGCGCCGGGATGATCGGTACCATTCGGCTGATTAAAATGGCAGCAAATGCATGTCTGTTTAATAAACTTTCAAAATCACTTATTTTCGGATAGTTTTGCAAACGGTTTTGAGCTGCCTCCCTGAATCCGTAACGGCTTAAGAAAAAGAAGCCCATTGTCCCAGCCATTGATCCGGCTAATGTAATGGCTAAGCCTTGAGCGGTACCAAACAGCGCACCGATCGTTCCTGCTAGAATCGGAAATGGAATGATAGGAAAAAACACATTGATCGCAACCAACAGCGTGCTGACAAGGATAGCAAGGCTTCCGCCGGCTTTGATAATTTCCAATAATGCCGACTTTTGAGTAAAACCTATTGCAATAATTAAAAGTAAAGTTGCGACGCTGAAAATCTTTTTATACATAATTCCCTCCGATAACAGTATCTTCTTGATAGATTTTTTTCAAAATTCATTTTATCATATTTCAAAAGAATACATATCTGCTTTGTTTTTTTAGACAAACAAAAATGTTGAAATTTTGTAACAAATTTCTGATAAATATCTCAAAAAGAATTTTATTATAATGAGGTATAATGGATAAAAATAAAGAAATTTGGTGAACACAAATGCAAGCATTCAGCCATTCACAAAGGAATAAGCATCCACATGCCCATGGAAAAGAAATTGATTACGATAAAAATCCGTTTATTGTCATCTGGGAAGTTACCCGAGCATGCCAATTAAAATGCGTGCATTGCCGCGCCGATGCGCAAATTCATCCCGATCCGCGCGAATTAACGCATGAAGAGGGAATTAAGCTGATTGATGAGATTTATGAAATGAACAACCCGATGCTGGTGTTTACAGGCGGGGATTGTATGCTGCGTGAAGATCTGTTTGAGCTTGCCGATTATGCAGTAAAAAAAGGAATGCGTGTTTCGATGACGCCAAGTGCAACCGCGAATGTGACGAAGGAAAAAATGGAACGAGCTAGAGCAGTAGGCCTTTCACGTTGGGGATTTAGTCTCGATGGTCCGAATCCGGAAATCCATGATCAATTTCGCGGGACACCTGGTTCATTTGAGCTAACGATCGAAAAAATTAAGTATTTGAATGAACTTGAAATGCCACTGCAAATTAATACCGTTATTTCCCGCTACAACTTTGACCATCTTGAAGAGATGTCCAAATTGGTAGGCGAGCTAAAAGCAGTCATGTGGTATATTTTCCTGCTAGTACCAACAGGAAGAGGCCAAATAAAGGATTGCATCTCTCCAGTCGAGCATGAGAAAGTTTTCCGTTGGCTTTACGAACTGAGCAAAACGGCACCATATGATATTAAAACAACGGCAGCCCAACATTATCGAAGGGTCGTCCTTCAGCAAAAAATGCGCGAACATAAAATTGCATCCGGTGAAATCCATTACGAAGACTCGATTACAACCGACTTTGCCTCCATGCACGATGGTTTAAAACGGGCGCCTAAGGGCGTTAATGACGGCAATGGCTTCGCGTTCATTACCCATATTGGTGATGTGGTTCCAAGCGGCTTGCTGCCGATCGTTGCCGGAAATATCCGTGAAACTCCTCTGGCATCGATCTACAGAGAGTCCAAAATTTTTAAAGACCTGCGCCAGCCCGATCAATACAATGGCAAATGCGGCGTTTGCGAATTCAATAAAGTTTGCGGCGGCTCCCGTTCAAGAACGTATGCGGTAACGGGCGATTATATGGAAAGTGAGCCATTCTGTGTTTATATTCCTGAAGCGCTGAGAGGA
>JAKACS010000518.1 GCA_021821235.1 Bacillota bacterium | reverse complement strand
GAGCGCATGCTTATCCCATTTCAGAGATGTTCGGTCAATTCATGTTGATTAAAAAGGAGAGGGATTAGCAAAATGAACTATTATTGATTACAGCTACAGAGATATACTAGCAATGACACCAGTGTTCGCAAATGAATTTACCACCGAATGACAGAAATTTCACCAGTCTTTATAGAGAACGCCACGCTTCTATGGAATAGAGCACAGCGAAGCTGCTTGCCACTGAGTTAAAGTTAAGTCAGTGGTGGCAGACTACTGAATTTGTGATATGAAACAACATAATGTAGATTTTAGAAACTTAATCATTAAATTAGAAGCAGCTAACACAAAGATAGCTGTTGCTCGTTCTGTCCCGATCTCAGCAAAAACAGCAATATTTCTTAGTGTGTATTATCTGAAACATAGGATTTATGCAAAAAACATATACCACATTTTTTGTGTAAATCAATTGGACATAAATGAAAATTTATATAAATTTTACCAATAAAGGGCTAAAAAAATCAATTAATTATTTGATATAATAGGTTATAGCTCTAAAGTAATTATTTTAGTTAAACGGGTTAACGGTGCATAGGGGATATCAAGCAACTATAAAATGGATAATGAAATTATATGAGATAGAAGGAACGAAAAGAGGTTTTAGCGTGAAAGATAAGTTAATTCATATGAGGGATAAGCTTAATGATATTAGTCGCAGGAATCGATCCATCCGTTTGGTGAAACTTTATAATAAGTGGAGTTTTGATTTAACTGAACTCGACCAAGTGAATAGGTTATCAAAGGAGAAAGCGAGCAGTTCCATTGTAGAGCAAGTGGTGATGCAATCAAAAAAAGAGATAACGATCATAAAGCCCACTATGAACAATGAAACATCCATGGTCATTTCCAAAAAACTGACTGAATTATATAGAAATATAAAAGGCATTGAAGAAGAAACGGGCATTCATGATTTTTATTTAGGTTTCCCTTTTTTATCAGGGACATTGTTGGATGGAACGTTTTTTCAGGCTCCATTATTTTTGTACCCTATTAGACTGGAAAAAAACAATGTTAATTCACAAAAGTGGGTTATACTCCTGGATGAAGAGAGCCCACAGATCAATCGATCATTGTTTTTGGCTTTCAAAAAGTTAAACAACCTAACGTTTACAGAGGAGTTTTTTGAAGAGGCCTCGGAAATTGCTACAAATTATAACTATGAGGCATGGCTATCATTTTTAAAGAAATATGAAATGAATTTTTCATTTACGCCCAGAGGATTAACAAAACTAAAAGTGTATAAAAATGATGAAGAACCAGAGGTTGCTAATTTCTCTTTATTAGAAAATGCAATTATTGGTAATTTCCCACAAGGGGGATCATCATTAGTAAAAGATTATGAAGAACTCATGCTTTTATCCGAAGAAAGCCATTTGGCTCTAGCAGGCGATTTAATAGATCCTCAAGATTCTGATTCTGTTGAAAATGAGCATGACCTCCTCCAAGGTGAGGAAATTGAAGATAAAAATAATCAAGACATATTAAATCTG
The DNA here is from genome assembly GCA_021821235.1 of Bacillota bacterium. Next base: position 2,060 of record JAKACS010000518.1, on the reverse strand, counting down.
CTACAGGCTGATGGATCACAGGAAGAGATCCTAAAAGAAGCTCGTTACAAAAAAGGAATTGTTGTTCATGGACCACCAGGTACAGGGAAATCACAAGTTATCGTCAATTTAATTACCGATGGTCTCTATCAAGAAAAAAGAATATTGATCGTTTGTCAAAAGCGTGCAGCTTTGGATGTTGTGTATCAACGTCTTGATAGTCTAGGGTTAAGTAATCATGTGGCTCTGGTTCATGATGAGAAAAAGGATCGAAAGAAGCTATATGCAAAAATTGGAGCTGTTCTTGAACAAAATCAAGTTGTTTATGAAAATGCATATAATGAATTAATCTCATCATCCAAAAAACTTGCTTCTCAGGAATCACTTTTGAATAAAATTACCAATGCATTATTTGAATATCAGGATTTTGGCCTAAGATTATACGATCTGTATGGGTTAGCCAAACCGGTTGAAGATACAACACAAATTATTGATCTTAACGAGGTTTTACCTTCATTTAATAAAGATGTATTAGAAAATTTTTCTGAAAAGGTGTATACGTATGCCGAATGGTTTGAGCGTTTTGGAGAGGATGATTATCCATTAAAGGATCGTAAGTCCTTTGCCTTATTTAATATGAAAGAGAAGCTAGAAGCCATTGAATTGTTAAACGATTTAATTGAAAAAGCGAAAAAGTCAGTTGATTTTATGAATTCATTAGATCATGAGAAAATTACCCCTGCCTATACTTGGTTAATCGAAAATAAACTAGAACAAATATATCCTGATTTAGAGGATGGAAATAAACGGTCATTACAGGGGCTAAGACTTTGGTGGTGGACTTCTTTTTCAGGTAAGAATATTATTGAAGAATTACTAGAAGGCCAAAAGTTTAAAGGAATGAACTCTTCGGAATGGCTACAAATCAAAAAATCGCTAGTCATTATGCATCAATTGGGAAAAATGACAAAATCAATGGCTAACGAAATAGGAAAATTGAAAAAATACCTAGTTGATTCAAAGGTGGAAGATTTTAAAAATAGAATCTCTGATGGAGATATACCACTACAGGAACTAGATAAAATGGTTGAATATTTCCATCGTGATTTTGAAGATTTACAGCAAATGGATGTTTATTGGAAAAATTGCACTGATGTTGAGCAAAAAGTGATTTTGCTGCTTCAAAAGAAAACCCACAAAAATGAAGGATCTTTATCTGAGTTTTGGGTTGATCTTTTAAAAAATTCGGTTTATGTATATTGGATTGATCAAACGGAAAAGAAACATCCTGAAGTACAAAAAGTCTCTACAAGTGAATTCCCAAGAATTCGTGAATCTTTTTCAAAATTAATTGAAGAAAAAAGAAATATTGCAACACAGTATTTAATTCACAAGTTAACGAAAAAAGTAGAAAATGCACAGGTAATTCATTTAAAAAGCATAAGAGAGTTAAAACACCAGGTTGGTAAAAGAAGACAAATTTGGCCACTTCGTCGATTGGTTAATCAGTTTGCTGGAAACGGACTTGTGGAAATTTTGCCAGTATGGCTGGCATCACCAGAAATTGTGTCTTCAATATTCCCATTACAGGAAGGGCTATTTGATTTAGTTATTTTTGATGAAGCCTCCCAGTGTACAGTAGAGAGTGGAATCCCTGCAGTGTATCGTGGAAAACAAGTAATTATTGCCGGGGACGAGAAGCAGTTGCCTCCATTCAATATGTTCCAGTCCTCATTAGAAAGTGATGATGAGGACGAAGAACAATATGATACGGATGAATCTGTTAGCTTATTAAATTTTGCGAAAAGGCGATTCCCAGAAAAGATTCTCCAGTGGCATTACCGTTCAAAGTATGAAGAATTAATAAATTATTCTAACCATGCTTTTTATAATGGGCACATTCAAATTGCACCCAATGTTGTTCCATTTAAAAATCCGCCTGCAATGAAGTGGGTGAAAGTGGATGGTCGATGGATCAATCAATGTAATGAGGTTGAGGCAATTGAAATTGTCAATATTTTAAAAGAGATCTTAATAAAATATCCAGGAAAAACAGTTGGGATCATTACTTTTAATGTCAA
>JAKACS010000517.1 GCA_021821235.1 Bacillota bacterium | reverse complement strand
CTTATATCTAATCTCGTCTGGCATAAAGCGAAAAACCAACGAAGGTGCGATTGCAGGCATAACCCACAAAAAGAAAAAAAGGATTAAAGCAGGCGATAGTATAAAAAAGATTTTTGCCAGGGGTCGCCTGTCCAGTAAATCAACAACTTTGTCTGACTGAATTAGTAAAGAATAAGAAGCACCGAATATTGCTCCAGTCAGCAAGGCTAACGGGAGAAACATAGTTACCAATTCAAAGCTGCGAAATAGTCCACCGACAATGATTGAATACGTCAATGCTCCATAAATTGCTGAGATAAATGGAAATATGGTTGGCTTGAAGATGTTTTTCGTGTGGTCAAGCTTCTTCAACGGATAAATAATGAATACCGCCCATGCAATTGCTATAAAAAGTCCCGACCAGAAGATAACAACTCCGCTATCGTCGGCTTTGCCGTCTGTCCATCCTTGATAGACAGAATGTAAAAGGTTCATCAATACCCAAGCAATGGTCATTGAGAAAAATCCAAGTGGCTGCTTTACATTATTTAATTTGAGGGTTGTCATTTTGTCTTGCCCATAACGAACAGGGCTTTGTGCAGGTGGGGAAATAGCATTCCGTCTGCCCGTAACCGCTGCTTAATTTATAAATTAAATTTCATTGTTTGTTCTGTGGCTGAATGTTGTTCGTCACGCTGAAAGTAAAGGTGATGTTTGCACTTAGTTGAAGTAACAACGTCGTGCCCCACTTGCACAAAGCCGCCTGTTAGCAGCCGTTTAGTCGCTGATAGATAGCTGCTTTAAATATAGTTTACTCTTCTCCAATGGATAGTAGGTGTTAACCATTTGCACAAACATATTTCTATTGCCTAAATCCACTAAGTCGTAGTAATCGGATACCTTTTCTCCATTGTCAAGCAACACCTTCATGGTAAATTTCTTGACTACACCTGATGGCGGGTTAATAATTCTTGTTTCTAAATGTCGGACACTTTGATAGTCAACATAATTGGGCAAATGTTTTTTGTCATAGTTAGATTTATACCATTTTCCTTTGAAGTTGTCCCAATTATCCTCTTTCCAATGAAGCCCTTGCAATTCTTTTGTTTCAGGAACTTCGTAAATTAGAAAATCATCTGTCTTAAAAAGGTATTTCCATGAATGAAGTCCACGTGTATTTGGAAATTTGTGCAGCCGAATTGGTCCTAGTGCAATTCCTGTCTCTCTAATTGCAGAAAGCTCATAGGAAGGATATGCTTCTTTGTCGTGTTTATTGTAGACGTAAACGATGCGTCCCTCAAACATGGAAAGTTCATCTGTAAAGTCGTAAATTTCTGCAAATCCATAACCCAGGTCATGGTCTAACTTAAAGCGATACACTTTTCCTGAATTGTCTGCAATCATAAGGTCTGTCAATAATGGCTGCTAACGTAAAGGGGTTTGCGAAGCCAGGGCCATAAAGATTCAAACGCTTAATTTCTGTCCATCGATGATTAAAGATATATTGCCCAGTCTATATTCACAAGCCCTGGGTTAGCAAACCTAATGTTGGCAGCAGTTATATTTTTTTAGTAACCAGTGTTCAGTTACTTTGTTTCCAATCTTAGAATTACATTTTTTGTACCATTATGAAAATAGTTTATACGCACAAATAAACCTTCCTTAATTGCACCTCCATTTGATGCCGCATTATTATACCCATAATCAGTAAGATCATAGTCAGAGTATTCAAATGAGACACCCTGCACAGTAAATCTTTCTGAGTCGTGTCCACCTTTCGGAATTGGATGATAATTTTCAATTAAACCTTGAACTGTCTTATATGACTTATTTTTATAGACATCTATTGTCTTACCGTATTCTGAAATGTGAGATGATATTGTTAAGGTCGATACTAAAATAGTAAAAGACAAAAATAGAAGTCCGAAGAACATTCCAAATTTGCGCTTGCTAATTCCGAAGGATGATTTTGCATTTTTGTCAACAATATTTTTGTTGTATAGAAATATACCAATACCTATAAAGACAAATAATAAGGGAAATAACATTACTCCAAAGCCTGGCGAACGTTGTGAAAAGTCATAAATAAGTTTGAGATTATCCATTCGGTTTAACAGTAGTTCACTTTGTCAGTAGATGATCATTATTGTAGGGTGTTTATTGCTGCCAACGTCCGGGGCTTTGGGAAGGTTGGGAAATAGAATTCCTCCTGCCCGGCCTTGGCCGTATCTTATGTATTTAATACGGCCAATGTACCAAAGTTCAATAGAATTACAAAAGCCGAAGGCTTATCCCCAACCCCAACTTTACCAAAGCCCTTGTTACCTGCAGACGGGATAAAAGGAAATGTTTCATTTTTAGTTATGGATGTCTCATGTAATCCTTTTAAAGTGTTTTTACGTTTAACGAATAAAAACAAAAGAACTGCTGCGTGTAAAATAATCAATGTAAAAAATGGCCAAGCTAAATACATAAATGAATACACTTCTACACTACTCCGATTATTTCCTGTTTCTCCATAACTTAAATTATAGAATAATAAGGTTAATAAGCTAATTGATATTATACCGAAAAAAACTGCTTTTTTGAAATAGCGATAGAAATTTTGGTATTTATATATTTTAAGCAAAAAAAATAAAAATAGTCCTATACAAATTAAGGTAGGAACAAACAGTAGTAATGAAAAATTCATAGCACCCTTTCCATATGGAATTGAAATAAATCCATATTGAAACGAAGGTTGCCATAAGATTGCAAAAAGAATAGTTGATCCTATAAGTGTCAAGCAACATACTAGAATATAGAAGGAAACTGATTTCTTTCGTGAGTGTTCCATTAGGGCGTTTGTAGTTTGCAGGTAACGGCCGGGGCTTTACGCTGTGGCCGCGCAACAAGATATAAATTTTTTCGAGTAATGAAAGGCCATAGCGTAAAGACCATGTTGTGCGAAGACGAGTGTAAATATTAGTAGATAATTATAGGTGCTCACCTTTTATGATTAAGGTTATCATCTGCAAAAATAATTAGACATCTACAGACCCACATTGAAGTAACTTATACGAAGCCACGCATTTAAAATCAACGAAAAAATGAGGATAATAAACCCTGGTATTGATTTAAGCCACATTAAATCCTTCCTGGTAATTCCTTGGAACTTCACCTGATCAATTTTAACCTGGAAATACGAAGCCAGGCATTTAAAAGTTTACAAAATATAATTTGGTTAATCTTCCTTTGGTATTGACTTAAGCCACATTTTGATAGTGGGTTGAAATTTTAGCGCGGATCGATCCACTTATTTGAACTCCTGTATCACAATCGACCATTCACAACATTGTTGGAATTCCGCAACATGGTATTAATTTTTACAAACCTCGAAACCCTAAAACGCAATAATAGCAAGTTGATTTTCAACTGGGCCTTAGTATAATTAGGATTAGTCTATTAATTAGGACCATTATTTGCCCGATTTACATTTATTGAGAACCCATAAATAATTAAAACCTTGTGCTGAATTAATAAACGAGGGAAGTTTTCGCACAACGGAAAGGGGTTTGCGAAGCCAGGGCCAAAGAGATCCAAAAGCTCCAAATTCTTTCCGTCGATGATTAAA
>JAKACS010000516.1 GCA_021821235.1 Bacillota bacterium | reverse complement strand
AAAGTTCAATCCCCTTGCGAAAAAATCTCCCTTCCAATTTTTTCAACAAATTCATGGCGATGGGCTCAATATCTTCCTTTCGTTTCCTTAATGGCGGAATTTCTATCTTTATGACATTCAGCCGATAATACAAATCTTGGCGGAAATGACCATCAGCAACCATTTTGTCCAAATCACGATGAGTTGCCGCAATAATTCTGACATCAACCGCAATGGACTTTTGCCCGCCAACTCGATGGATTTCTCTCTCTTGCAAAACGCGCAAAAGCTTGCTTTGCATGGCGATCGGCATATCACCGATTTCATCCAAAAAAAGTGTCCCACTGTTGGCTATTTCAAAAAGCCCTTTCTTACCGCCTTTTTTAGCACCAGTAAAAGCCCCCTCCTCATAACCAAACAGTTCTGATTCAAGCAAATGCTCCGGGATAGAAGCGCAGTTTACCGCCACAAAAGGCATTCCTGAACGATCGCTGTTATTATGTATCGAATGAGCAAACAATTCTTTTCCAGTACCCGATTCTCCAATGATTAAAATCGAGGAAGCGCTTACAGAAACGCGTTCAGCAAGCTTTTTTGCAGCAACAAAAAGGGGACTATTCCCAATTAAATGACTAAAATCATGTTTGCTTTTATAGTCGGATTGAACCTTCGTTTTATAATATCGTAACTCTTCGACAAGCCGTTGAATTTTACTTTTATACATCCGCCATTCTTCCGGGTTCCGAAACATTACTGTCCCCAGTGCTCCTACGATCTCTCCATCTTCATAGAGCGGAAAACGATTTGCGATCATTTCACTTCCGTTAATCGGCTGAACAGCTGCAAGCTCTTTTTGTCCAGTCTTGGCAACAATATGCATACGGGAATTTTCAATTACTTCGTATACTGGCTTGTTAAGCGCTTTTTCAACCGTTGTTCCCAAAAACTTACAATAAGCTTCATTGATATACAGAATCTTGCCTTCTCGATCCACGATCACAATTCGCTCAGCTAACAGATTAATAATTTGCTCATGCCAATTAATTGGGATTCGTTTAAATACTTGATTTGCCACCATATCACCCTTAGCAAAATAAGATAATCTAATTATATCAAATAAGTGAAAAGGATTGTTGCGGTTAATCTAAAAATGATGTTAAATTCGAAAATCCTATCCGGCACACCGGATAGGATTCTTAAATTTTCTACTGAACAGTGTAGCCGCCATCGATAATTACTGCTTGACCGGTTACCCCTTTTGCTTTATCACTTGCCAAAAATAACGCATATTCAGCAATTTCTCCAACGGACAATAACCTTTTTTGCGGCACTAGCGGATAGATGACATCTTCTAGTACCCTTTCAAATGGGACATTTCTCGTTGCCGCAAGATCTTTCAGCTGCCCGCGAACTAACGGGGTATCCACATATCCCGGGCATAAAGCGTTGACCGTTATTCCATTTGCTGCACCTTCCAATGCAGCAACCTTTGTTAACCCGATCACGCCATGCTTAGCGCTATTATAAGCAGCTTTTCCTGCGAAGCCGATGACGCCATTAATCGACGCCATATTGATAATTCTTCCATATCCTTGTTTTTTCATAATCGGAAAAACATTCTTGATGCCGATAAACGGTGCTGTCAACATGATCTTTATGAGCAATTCAAATTTGGAGGTCGGGAACTCCTCAATCGGTGCTACATGCTGCATTCCGGCATTATTGATAAGAATATCTATCGTCCCATAGGTTTTTACCACTCTATCAAGGCTGTTTTTATAGCCATCTTCATCGGTAACATCGCATGGAGCAGAAAGTGCTTCGTACCCTTGCTCTTTTAACTCCTCAGCAACTTGCTCACTTTTTTCCTTATTTAAATCAGAAATAACAACCTTTGCACCTTCTTGGGCAAACATTTTGGCGATTTCCAGCCCAATGCCGCTTGCTGATCCTGTAATAAATGCAATTTTTCCATCCAGTGACTTGACCATCTGTTTTCTCCTCTTTTCGTTTAAACTATACCGAATAATGTATAAAGACCAATCACCACAAAGACGGCAATTGTTTTGATAATCGTTACTGCGAATATATCCCGGTAGGATTGTTTATGTGTTAAACCTGTAACAGCAAGGAGAGTGATTACGGCTCCATTATGCGGCAAAGTATCCATACCACCTGACGCCATAGCGACTACACGGTGCATGACTTCTGGCGGAATATTTGCGGCAGCAATTGCCTGATTATATTTGTCAGCCATCGCTCCAAGGGCAATCCCCATCCCACCAGATGCCGATCCGGTGATCCCGGCCAACGTGCTTGTTGTGACTGCGCCGTTGACGAGAGGATTTGTAAAGGTGTTTGAAATTCCATCACTTACTTTTGCAAATCCGGGAAGTGAAGCAATTACACCGCCAAATCCATATTCAGATCCCGTATTCATCGTTGCCAAAAGGGCTCCGGCAATACTGAGATTTAAACCTTCTTTCAGATTGCGGGTTACTCGTTTCCAGTCGAAAGCCAAAGTTGTTATAATCCCGACAACAAGTGCCATTTCGATTGCCCAAATGGCAGCAGATGCTGTTACATCAACTGTGTACGCTTTCAATCCAATTACTGAAAAATCAAAGCCTTTTGGATACCACTTCGGAATATAAGTGATAAATAATTTATTTGTAACCCCTACTAGAATAAGGGGAATAAAAGCTAGAATTTGCCTACTAACAGACAGCTGTGTAGCTAAGTCCGGTACAGCCATTTCATTCGTTTCAATTCCAGCGGCCGTTTCTTTGTCGAACCCATAGTAACCCTCGCCCGCTCTTTCAGCTTTTCTTCTTCTCATTTCCAAGTAAAGTAAGCCGACAATGAAAACAAAAATCGCTCCAAGAATCCCCAGAGTAGGTGCGGCGTAAATATCTGTTTTAAAAAAAGCAATTGGAATCACGTTTTGAATCTGTGGCGTTCCCGGCAAAGCATCCATCGTGAATGTGAAAGAGCCAAGTGCAATCGTCCCGGGAATCAGCCTTTTTGGAATATCAGCCTGCCTGAACATTTGGGCAGCAAATGGATAAATGGCGAATACAGCTACGAATAAGCTAACCCCACTGTAGGTTAATATAGCTCCTAATAATACGATTGTAAGCATTGCCCTTTTGGCTCCCAACAATCGAACAATCGTCTTGGCAATGGATTCTGCAATCCCTGACATTTCAACCACTTTCCCAAAAATTGCTCCCAATAAAAACACAGGAAAATAGGATTTTATAAATCCAACCATTTTTTCCATAAAAATACCTGAAAAGAACGGCAATACATTGCTTGGATCTGTCAATACAACTGCTAATAGTGCCGCAATCGGTGCAAACAAGATAACTGAGAATCCCCGATAAGCAACAAACATTAGTAGACCGAGCGATAATAAAATGATAAACAGTTCCATATACTTCCCCCTTGTTAAAATTTGGTAATATTTCTCTCCTACCCCAAAGAAAACGTTTTCAAAAAAATCCTCCCTCTATAAATGTTGATGTACCAGGGGTTTGAGCCATTGGTACGGTGTCAAAAAAATATTTTTCGACAAAGTCCCCTACAGTATTTTCATTATATGTGAAACTATT
>JAKACS010000515.1 GCA_021821235.1 Bacillota bacterium | reverse complement strand
TTTGTTAGAAAACAAGCCTGTATCAACGGTAAAAAATCAAATCGGCTACATGCTGCAGCAAGACTATTTATTTCCATGGAAAACGATCGAAGAAAACGTTCTTATCGGGTTAAAATTATCGAAGCTTCTGACTGCAGAAACAAAAATGGCGACACTGAATCTTTTAGCACAAATGGGGTTGGCCGGGGTTGAAAAACAGCTGCCTAAGCAGTTATCCGGCGGAATGCGGCAGCGGGTCGCGCTTGTCCGAACGCTGGCAACAGAACCAAAACTGCTGATGCTTGATGAACCATTTTCTGCGCTTGATTATCAAACAAAGCTCAAGCTGGAAGACCTCGTTTCGACAATCCTTAAGCAATATAAGAAAACAGCCATTCTTGTTACCCATGATATCGGTGAAGCAATCGCCATGAGCGACCGGGTCTTTTTGTTCTCCTCTCACCCTGGTAAACTGCACCGTGTCTTTCACGTTCCGGAAGAATTAAGAAGGCTCTCTCCTTTTGAAGCAAGAAGCCATGAAACCTATTCCGAGCTCTTTCAAACCATCTGGAAGGAGTTGGACAGCCTTGAAACAGCCAAACAATAACGTCCAACGCTTGCATAAAAATTTTCTTCATTCTCTTGAAATTGAAAAACGCTGGGTTCGCTTTTACCAAGCGATTATTTTCATCATCTTTTTTGGCAGCTGGGAGCTTGCCAGCCGAAAGCAGTGGATCGATCCGCTGATTTTCAGTTCACCATCAAAAATCTGGAATTTGCTGGTGACAAAAATCCAGGATGGCACGCTTGCTGCCAATCTTGGCATCACCTTAACGGAAACGGTATTTGGCTTTATCCTTGGAACATTACTTGGAACTGTCTTAGCTGCGATCCTCTGGTGGTCACCGATGTTCTCGAAAATTCTTGATCCTTATCTCGTCATTTTAAACGCGATGCCAAAAGTTGCCCTAGGTCCGATTTTAATTGTTGCCATGGGTCCTGGGCTTTCATCCATCATTGCAATGGGCGCAATTATCTCGGTCATTATCACAACCATTGTCGTGTATACATCATTTAGGGAAGTTGACCCGAATTATTTGAAAGTTTTGCAAACCTTTGGGGCTACAAGGCTGCAATGCTTTAAAGAAGCAATTTTACCAGCTTGCTTTCCAACCATCATCTCCACCTTGAAAGTCAATGTCGGCTTATCATGGGTCGGCGTGATTGTCGGCGAATTTCTCGTTTCTTCCAAAGGGCTTGGCTACATGATCATTTATGGGTTCCAAGTCTTTAATTTTACGTTGGTGCTTTTATCCTTGCTTGTCATCGCCGTTTTTGCTACGATCATGTACCAGTTAGTTGCCTTATTGGAAAGAAAATTAATCAAAGAATAGCGAACCGCCAATCGCTATTCTTTGATTTGGTTAATCCTCTTCATACATTCCTCAATTACCTTGTCTTTCATAATAAAACTGTATTCATCACTATCTCGCAGCGTTAAGATATCCCCTTTGACAATGACGGGGCCTCTTGTTTCCAAATAATCATTTTTAGCGTCAATTGTTTTTATTTTTCCCCAAAAAGCCGCCTTGACAAATGGGTTGTCACGATTGTTTACCCGGTACTCGGCAATCCATAGCAAATGATCAAGCACCCCGCCGGTTTCTTCATAAACTTCTCTTCTCGCTGCTGCTTCAAGCGTCTCGCCCATTTCTGCCTTTCCCCCAGGAAACTCGAGACCGCGAATTTTATGATTGGTCAAAAGCCAACCAGCGTCTGTTTCGGTAATGACAAGTACATGCCTTGCCTCTTGATGGAACTGGTTAAACGCAAAAGACAGTTCAACTTCATTCCCGGCAAGATCAAAAAACTTTTCCATTCCACACTCGCCTCATCTAATTAAGTATAATCTCATTATAGAATAAAATCGGATTCTTTGTACTTTTTCAATGAACCAATCATTTTCAATAAATCCTCACATAAAATGAAGGAAATACCGTTTTCATAACGAATGTTTATTTTAGCTAATCAGAATTTATATCCATACATTCTGAACACACGACGGGCAGGATAAGAAATTCTTCGGCAGCTTAATCATCGCATGAAGGAAAAGCGACAGCTTTTTCGAGGATGCCCTAGTCAGGCGAAAGGCATAGGACGTGCCGTTTTGAGCGTGATAAATTCAACTACGCCTCATGAACCGTCCTTAGGGACTCGCCAGTCAGCGAGTTTTCATTTATTTACAACAACTGATTGAAGGATATTTTTCAACTTTTAGGGTATTGAATAAGTAAAGATCTTTTTCTATAAAAGGAGGTGCGGAAAATGAGACTTGTTGATGAGCTTTATGATTTGTACCGAAATAAGCTGACAGGTGATGAGGAAGACATTGATATGCTGACTTTTGCCTTTCTTGAAGAAATGTCACGGGAAGATTTATTGGCGATCATTCATGATATGGACACACAGGAATTGTATGATTTAATGGGTTTATACTTGATAGAAAGCCTTAAAGGCAAGTTTGCCCAAGAAGAGTATGGTCAACGGCGCACGCCAACATTTTACCCGCGAAATATTCACTAATGTACATACAATAGCATGAAAAAAACATGTACCTTTCGTTGTACATGTTTTTTCTTTTGCCTATCCTAAAAATGCTTTTAGCATCCAAACATTTGCCAATGCTTTCGGAAATGCCAATAAATATGTTTGCTGTTACGTAGTCATCGGCTTCAATTTTACCCGGAGGAAAAAATGAAACCTGTGTAAAAACCGTCCGACTCTTTTGATTAGGAATACGCCTAATGACCGTTTACCGCAGTAAATCCTGAGAATTGGTCATTAGTATGGCTCCTAATGACCGCTTACCGCAGTATATCCTGAGAATTGGGCATTAGTATGGCTCCTAATGACCGTTTGACCCTGAAAATCCTGAGAATTGGGCACTAGGAATTCACTTAACTATTAAGGCGTCATTATCACAAAAATGGGTCAACATATAGCTTTTGATTTTACAAAAAGAGAAAACTTCCTATTAATTGTGAATAGGAAGTTTTCTCGCACTTAAGCGAAAATTTTCTTTAAGTCGGCTTGACTATGTTTCAGCCAGCCGCGCATTAATTCTTTTGCCCCGGCTAAATCGTGCAGGGCGGCTTGACCGCATTGCACCTCATTCGCTGCCGGCACTTCATTCATTTCCAGTGCATCTTTCATTGTGTTCTCAAGCAACTCAATGATTTCATCGACTGTTGGTTCACCACTGACCACAAGGTAAAAACCGGTTTGGCATCCCATTGGCGAAATATCAATAATATCAAAATGATCATATTGATCAGCATGCTTGCGAATCGTATACGCCAATAGATGTTCAAGCGCATGCAGTGCAGCGGGATCCATCGCCTCTTTATTTGGCTGGCAAAAGCGAAGATCAAACTTGTTCACAACCCCGTCGCTTCCTACTTTATGAACACCGCAATGCCTCACATAGGGAGCTTTTACAGCATTATGATCCAATTCGAAACTTTCTACTGACGGCATATAGCACCTCTCCTTTTTCCTAAACTTCTACCATCATACCGCAAATTTCTGCGATTTTCATTAAGCAAAATTTAGACGGGC
>JAKACS010000514.1 GCA_021821235.1 Bacillota bacterium | reverse complement strand
AAAAGTGCGGAATTGCGCAGCATTCTCCTAGTAAGTGGGAAAACCGGTCGTAAAAAGTGCGGAATCACGCAGAATTATCCTAATAAGTGGGAAAACCGGTCGCGAAACGGGAGGAATTGCGCAGCACTCTCCTAGTAAATGGGAAAAACGGTCGTAAAAAGTGCGGAATCACGCAGCATTCTCCTAATAAGTGGGAAAACTGGTAGCGAAAAGGGAGGAATTGCGCAGCATTCTCCTAGTAAATGGGAAAAACGGTCGCGAAAGCTGAAATCGAACACCCCCATTCTTCTAACAAAAGGAAAACAGATACGAAAGCTAAAACAAAGCCTGCCAATTCAACAAAAAAGGGAAATACAACCACAAAAAGCAGTGTAGACCCCTTAAAATTCCCTATTTTTCTTAATAAACTTTATCAGCAAGCGGCCAGACGATTTTTAGATCATCCCCAGAGTTAACTTGATCATAAAAGGTTGTTGGCTGATTGTTTTTTAATAAAATATATGTCCCATTTGTTTTTTCCGGTACTTCGATTTCAACTTGGCGGAACAGATCCTGGAAAATAAACGGATCCGCTTTATGTTCCACAATTGTCAATTGATCACCGCTAAAAAGCTCGTCATTTTCATTTAGCGAGTTGTCTTCGCGGATCATTTCAGCTGCTTTTTTCGATAAGATGATTTTGTTGCCATTAAAAAAAATGGGGATGCTTCTTTCGAGCTGAATCTTCCTCCATTCGGCTAACATTTTGGCTGTTACTTTTTTGCCATTCACCATTTCAATCCGATCTTTGTCATGAATCACGGCATCCTTCGTTGTTTCAGCTCCATTAAGAAAAAGTCTTCCGCTTGCAAAAGGGACTTCAATTTCTGTTCCATTCACCGTCAGATAAAATGGTTCGAGAGCTGTAAAATCATCTGCCAGATTCATATGTGCTAGCAGTTCATCAATCGTTTCCGGCTGCTTATAGCTGATTTCGTCGCGATCTTCAACCATCTTTTTGTTTGTTGTGACTTTCCCATTGCAGATAACAGCTGGGGAAATTTCCACCGTCTGTCCGTTCACTGTTAATCTAAGATTGGGGATATGGTCAATTAAATCTTTGATTTGCAAAATTGTCGCTTCTCCATCAGCTCCTTTTTCGACAATGATTTGATCACCATTTTGGACTCGGTCGTCTAGCGAGCAGGACTTGCCATTTAGCAACAGAACAGGAGCTTCGCCAAGCTTTCCGGGAATCGTTACTGCTTGATTGTTCAGCGTGATGATTTTTGCAAGGCCCGGCTTCCCGTATAGTTTATTCATTTTCATTCCTGCAGCGAGTAGGCTTTCACCCACCGTGACTTCTTTGATATCAAAAAGGCGTACCGGATCGCCATTTACATATACTGAAACATATTGCACAGGGGTGCTGTGAGCGGCAATCGCAATTCCAATTGGTGTGACAAGCTCAGGCCCTCGCTGAATATGCTCGGCGATCGTCAAAGCGGAAATCGCATCAATACCCCTGATGGCAACGCGATTGCCAGGAAGCTGTAAAATGGCAGCGATTTTCTCCGGAAGCTTTGGCGTCAAACTCCCGCCGCCAACAAGCATAACGGCTTTAGGCGGTTTATTGTTATTAAGGCGCAAAATTTCACGGCAGATGGCTTTGGCCAGATCATCCAGTGCTCTGGTGATTTGAATGATCACTTCGGCGCTTTTAAGCTCTGTTTCAAAACCAAGGATATCGGTAATCGTGATTTGCTCCTTTGTGTTCAGCTCCCGTTTTGCTTGTTCTGCAAGCGGAAAGTCCAATAAAAATTGATCGCTTATCGCTTCGGTGATTTCATCGCCGGCAACTGGCACCATTCCATATGCGACAACTGTGCCGGAGTCCGTAATCGCAATATCAGAAGTACCTGCGCCAATGTCCACCAAGGCAACATTTAAGCGGCGCATGGATGGGGGAATGAGAACGTTTATTGCTGCGATTGGCTCAAGAGTGAGAGCTTCCATCTCCAAGTCTGAACGATGGAGGGCTGCCATTAACGATTCCACTACTACTTTTGGGAGAAAGGTGGCGATGATTTCAGCAGATGCTTCTATTCCTTGCTGATCCATTAGGTTTCCGATTTCCTCTCCATCAAGATGGTAGTAAAGAACCGAATAACCGACGCAATAATAAGTTTGATTTTTATCAGGAGAATGCTTTTCAGCAACCTTTGCTTGGGCTGATTGGACAGCGGTTAATTCCAAATGCAGGATATCCTGTTTGAGCATCATCGGTTTGCCTTGTATGGAAACAACTGCTTTTGCCCGTTCTGTTTTTAAGGATCTTCCGGCCGCTGCAACGCAAACTTTGCGGAGAGGGCCGTACTTTTTTTCCAATGCTTCCTTAATTTCTGTAATCACTTTTGAAACGGCCAGAACATCATGAATTTGGCCATCTAGCATGGCACGTTCTGCGTGTTCTTTTGATAAAATATCGATTACGTGAAAGAATCCGTCGATCTTTTCAAGAATAATTCCAACCACGGAACGGGTTCCGATATCAAGCGCAAAAATTTTTTTGTTTTTTTGCAAGTCTTCAAACACCTTCTTCTCCAAAATGGCATAAAATACTTTAACGCTTAAAAGCGTTTAATTGATAAAGAAAAAATACGTGACAAAGAATAATATTTCCGCTATAATAAAGCCTAATTATATAGAAAATGTATCATATTTTTCAGAAGCAATAAAGAAGATTCCCATTATGGGCGCTGGATTTCAGCATTTTCTCTGAAACAAGTGTATAATCCTTTATACGGTTTCAGAACTTTTTGATTTCATTTTATTGAAGGGGCGGGAAAAAATGGGCAATAAAGAATTGGATCAATTAAGAGCGCGCGTCGATGAACTGAACTTGGAATTATTAAAACTGATTAATGAGAGAGCACAGCTTGTTCAAGAGATTGGCCGGGTAAAAGAAGGGCAGGGCGTTTACCGCTATGATCCTGTTCGTGAACGGAAAATGCTTGATGTTATTAAAGCGAACAATGATGGTCCGTTTGACAATGCAACCATCGATCATATTTTCAAAGAAATTTTTAAAGCCGGTTTGGATTTGCAAAAAGATGACCACAGCAAAGCATTGCTTGTTTCTCGGAAGAAAAAACCGGAAGATACGATCGTTACGCTAAAAGGGGAACAGATCGGCGATGGAAATACGCATTTTGTGTTTGGTCCATGTGCCGTCGAGTCGTATGAGCAGGTTGCCACTGTTGCCAAAGCCATGAAAGAAAAAGGCTTGAAATTGCTGCGTGGCGGCGCGTACAAGCCAAGAACTTCACCGTATGATTTCCAAGGTCTCGGCGTCGAAGGCTTGAAAATTCTTAAACGGGTTGCTGATGAATTTGATATGGCCGTTATCAGCGAAATTGTCAACCCGGCAGATATCGAAACCGCCGTTGACTACCTTGATGTCATTCAAATTGGTGCACGCAATATGCAAAACTTCGAACTTCTAAAAGCGGCTGGAGCTGTTAATAAGCCGGTTTTGTTAAAAAGAGGACTTGCCGCAACAATTGAGGAATTCATCAATGCAGCCGAATACATTATGTCCCAAGGAAATGGGCAAATCATTTTG
>JAKACS010000513.1 GCA_021821235.1 Bacillota bacterium | reverse complement strand
TCAGCGGAAGTTTTGACAGCAAGTACATCCAAATAACCGTAGCCAGTATGTAAAGGACAAATCCTAAAAAAATAAATGGGGAGAATACAAACTGGAAGAATTTTTGAATCAGATTGCCGTGGAGCTGTAGTTTTTCTAATCCAATTTTCCAGCTTGTTTGTCCCAAAACAAGAAGAAGAATATTTGTAAAAATCAGTACGTATTTTACCATTCATAATTACCTCTCTGGCGTTTTCATGTTGTGGAGATTTTCCACTTCTTTTTTTAACAAACCCACTTCTTGAACGAGCTGGGTAAATTTATTTGAAATCCGTGAAATCGTTAAGGTAAGACTAAAAATAAGAAAAAATTGAAAAATGAACGATAATAGAAAAATAGCATTAACGGGCTGCTGTATACTTAATACCCGGGCAATTGTTTTCGCAATATCTGAAAATGCAGCCAGAAAAATGTTTCCAACACTAAAAAACAGCCAAAGCAAAGAATACTTAAGCTCAAGACTGTACTTTCGAATCATATTAATAATAACGAGAAAGGTAATGATCGATGCCAGGAAAAGGATGATTTGCAATTGGGATGTAATCATGGAATTCTCCTTTCAGCCAAACACTGTGCCCTTGCTTATGTCCATCCAATTTTCCGTAAGTTATCGATAAAAATAGCTAGTGACACTTTTATCATATAATAGATAGATTTGAAGGATGTAATACTGGATCGACCACCAAATCTTTCATTCATCACAACCGGAATTTCTGCAATATGAAACTGATTTCTCAATAAGTAAGCGATTGACTCCGGTTCAGGATAATCGTGTGGATAGCGGCGGCTGAATTGTTCAATGATCTTGCGATTACAGGCTCGAAAGCCCGAAGTCGGATCAGTAATTTTTTCCTTCTCCAACAGTTGAATTAAAAAACTAAAATAAGTAATGCCCATTCTTCTCATAAAAGAAGATTGGAACCCTTCCTTTTTCAAATAGCGCGAGCCAATGACCATATCTGCTTTTCCTTCTTCAATTGGCCTGATCAGCTCAATGATATAACTGGGATTATGCTGGCCGTCGCCATCTACTTGGATAGCGATGTCATAATTATGTTCCCATGCGTATTTATAGCCTGTTTGGACTGCACCGCCAATCCCTAGATTACATGGAAGGTCAATGACCTGGAACCCCAGCTGTCTGCCAATCTCTGATGTGTGATCTTTCGAACAATCGTTGATCACAAGAATGTCGACGAAATCAATCTCTTTAAATTGCAATGCAACATTTTTTAAACCCTCTTCTTCATTAAAAGCAGGGACAATTGCGAGTATTTTCATTTTTCCTTCCCCTCACCTTAAATGGCTTAGTTTGAGAATCCAAAATGAGAAATTCATTTGAACAACAATGTGCAATATTTTGGAAAAAATATGGATGGAGCAAGGCCTTAAGTCTAAAATTTGCTTTCTCATTATACAAAACTTTTATTAACAAAGTTTTAAATTCATATTAAGATTTACTCATATAGTATAACGAACCTTGGCAAATACATGAATAAGTGTAAAACGTATCGCACTGCTTGTCCATTTTTTACGAATATTTGCAAGTTGTCCTTGGTAAATCGCGCCGGAAGAGAAACTGAGAAATGATCATGAAAGAGGGATGATTTTAAACGAAGGTTGAAAGGAGAAGCCATCATCCCCGGTATTCCAAAATATAGTGAGGATGCTATCAGCATCAGAGAATTCTATCATTGAAATAGAAAAGTAGAATTTAGTTCAAATTAACTTTTATTTGATGTGGAATAAGTTTGAAAATCGTAACTAGGAGCGCATTGATGATTATATTTTTTCTTTTTAGGATGACATTTGCTGGCCTCCGTTAACATGGAGCGTTTGGCCTGTTACAAATCGTGAATCGTCAGATGCGAGGTAAACATAAGTAGGGGCAAGTTCAAACGGCTGGCCTTGGCGATCCATTGGATTGCCGGCCAATGGGATTTGATCGGCAGAAAAACTGGCTGGAATGAGCGGAGTCCAGAAGCGGCCGGGTGCAACCGCGTTTACGCGGATTCCTTGTTTGACTAAATTGTTGGCCAATGCACGCGTAAATCCAACAATTGCTGCTTTTGTCATGGTGTAATCAATCAATTGTTCATGGCCGATATAGGCGACAACTGAAGTAGTATTAATGATCGAACTTCCTGCTTTTAAAAATGGCAGTGCCGCTCTCGTTGTGTAAAAATGAGAATAAATATTTACTTTAAAGGTATCATCAAACTGCTCATCTGTGATATCAAGCAAGCTTAGTTGCTGAAACTGAATACCAACATGGTTGCAAAGGATATCCAGCTGTCCAAACGTTTCGCAAGTTTTTTCGACAATTTCGATACACTGCCGTTTGTTTCTTACATCCCCCGGTAAAAGCAAACATCTCTGCCCAAGTTCTTCAATCCTTCTTTTCGTTCGATTGGCATCTTCGTGTTCGTCTAAGTATGAAATCGCTACATTTGCTCCTTCCTTCGCAAAGGCTGTGGCAACGGCCGCTCCAATTCCGCTGTCCCCGCCTGTAATCAGTGCAGTCTTTCCTGCCAATTTACCACTGCCTTTGTAGTTTGGATTTTCAATAATTGGTCTTGGAACCATAAACCGTTCAATACCAGGTTGGCGAAATTGGCGCTGTTCAGGGACTGTGAGGGCAACATCTTCATAACGAGTAATCTTCCCATAGTTAGGATACATCGGGTAGTCTTGCTGATTTCTTTTTTCACTGGACATGGAAATCCTCCTCGTAAGAGTTAATTCGGATTAAAATATGTTTGATTGTCAAAGGAAGTGCCTGGTGCCAAAATTTTTTCTGGAAAAAACCAAGTATCTTCTTTTGAGAGTCGTGAATACATTGGCAAGTAGGAGAAGGAGGCGATTTTGATGGATTCATTTTACTATAGTCCTGAAGTAAAGCTGTTAATCGTTAATTATTCTAGTGAAAAGGAAGAGGTTGTTTATAATCATCATCCCTATTCAGTGAAAATCACACAAATTGGACCAAGACCCCCCTTTTACTGCAACCCAAGATATGAACAATATTATCCGGTTATATGAGCGGATTTTTCTATTACAATTGTTTCGTAACAATGTCGAAACTTACATTCTATTTAAAACCCTTCATTTAGCACATTTTTAATAGGATATTTTAACAGAAGTATCGAAGTAGTCAAAGTATGCTGTTTAAAATGCATGTTGCTGCAATGAGGGGGAGAGAGAATGGGAGAATTTGAGAGTATGATCGACTCGTTTGCATCAATCAAAGTGATTGGTGTTGGCGGCGGTGGAAATAATGCTGTAAACCGTATGATAGGGATAGAGTACAAGGAGTTGAATTTATTGCGGCAAACACTGATGCCCAAGCACTGAAACAATCAAAGGCTGAGATGGTTGTCCAAATTGGTCCCTCCTTAACTAGAGGTTTAGGCGCCGGTGCGAATCCGGAAATTGGAAAAATGGCTGTCGAGGAAAGCAGACAGCAGATCAAAGAAGTTTTGACAGGCGCAGATATGGTGTTTGTTACAGTGGGTATGGGGGGTGGAACAGGTACAGGAGCCGCACCGGCGATCGCTGAAATTGCC
>JAKACS010000512.1 GCA_021821235.1 Bacillota bacterium | reverse complement strand
ACTGCCGCCGCATTTAATGACTAGATACTTCATTCCTCTTCACCTCACGTGCGGTATGACGCGTTTATTTTGACATAATCATATGTTAGATCGCAGCCCCATGCTGCGGCATCGTTATTCCCTTGGTTTACTTCTACCGTAATTTGAACATCTTCCTGCTCCAAATAGGCTTTGACTTCTTCTTCGATAAACGAACAAGGCAAGCCATTTTCAAAAACTAGACGATCACCAATCGAGACGCTGATGGCATTCGGATTGACCGGTACACCACTATAGCCGATCGCACAAACAATTCTTCCCCAGTTTGGATCCGTTCCGTAAATAGTTGTTTTTACGAGATTGGAAGAAATAATTGCTTTTCCCAGTGCCCTAGCATCCTCCATGCTTGCGGCACCCTTCACTTGAACTTCAATCAATTTTGTTGCCCCTTCGCCATCGCGGGCGATTTTTTTCGCAAGCGCTTCACAAACTAGCTTGAAGCCATCGATAAACAGAGGCCAGTCCGGATGATCCTGTGTCAGCTTTTCGTTTCCAGCCAGACCGTTTGCCATCACAAGTACCATGTCATTCGTGCTCGTATCCCCGTCAACGGTAATCATATTAAACGTTTGGTTTGTCGTTTCTTTTAAGGCAAACGATAAGTCTTCGTGGTCAATATTGGCATCTGTTGTCACAAAGCCAAGCATCGTTGCCATGTTTGGATGAATCATCCCGGAACCTTTTGCAGCGCCGCCGATGCTGACCGTTTTGCCGTTAATCGTCAGCTGAACAGCGACATGTTTCACATCCGTGTCCGTTGTTAAAATGGCCTGTTCGAAAAGGTTAACATCCTCATGCTGAAGCTCAAGAATTTCGTCGATCCCTGCTTGGATTTTCTCAATTGGCAATGCCTCGCCAATCACCCCAGTCGATGTGACGGCAACAAGATGTTCGGCAATGCCAAGTTTATTGGCAAATTCGCTTTGCATCGTTTTCGCATCTTTGATTCCTTGTTCCCCTGTGCAGGCATTGGCATTGCCGGAATTAACGAGAATTGCCTGTACTTTATGTTCTTTTGCAAGACTTGCTTGGGTAACAACAAGCGGCGCGGCTTGAAAAACGTTTGTCGTATAGACGCCAGCGGCTACGGCAGGCACTTCTGATAAAATATAACCCAAGTCAAGTTTGTTTTGCTTTATACCACAGTGCATTCCCCCTGCGATAAAACCTTTTGGCAATGTAACATTCCCATCTTCAAGAATGACAATTTTTTTATTTGAAATTGCTGGCATCAACACAGTCTTCCTCCCTTATTCTTGGTTGTCACGGCGTATTTTCAATCTATTTTCTATGGATACATTGGAATATCGGCGAGACCTGTTGTCTCATCCCAGCCATTCAGTAAATTCGCATTTTGAATCGCTTGGCCTGATGCACCTTTTACTAAGTTATCAATAACAGAAATGATCGTTAGCCGGTTCGTCCTTTGGTCAACATGCAAGCCGATATCGCAGTAATTGCTGCCCCACACCTCTTTTGTTGCTGGCATATTCGCTTCTTTTCGAATACGAACGAACGGTTTATTTTTGTAAAACCTCTCGTATAGGGCAATCACTTCAGCCGTGGACACTGATTCCGACAAGTTTGCATAAATCGTCGCCATAATTCCCCTTGTCATCGGGACAAGGTGGGTCGTAAACGTTACAGTCATTTCTTTACCACTCTCGTCTTGTAAAATTTGTTCGATTTCCGGTATATGCTGATGGGCACCCATTTTATATGCCCGTAAATTTTCATTGATTTCGGCATAATGGCTCGTTATTGTAAGCCCTCTTCCTGCACCGGATACACCGGATTTAGCATCAATGATGATCGACTGATAATCAATTAAGTTTGTTTTGATAACTGGAATCAAACCAAGCAATGAAGCGGTTGGGTAACAGCCAGGGTTGGCAATCAATGATGCTTGCCTGATTTCGTCTGGATAAATTTCACTTAGCCCATAGGTGGCCATTTCTAGAACGGCTGAATCTGCCGGTGAATGTTTATACCATTTTTCGTATTCAGCTTGAGAACGGAGTCTCATGTCGCCCGAGAGATCGATGCACTTCAACCCTTTGTCGATCAGCTGCGGCACGAGGTTTTTGCTGACCCCAGATGGTGTCGCCAGAAAGACGAGCTCATTTTTTTCAGCAATGCTTGCCGGATCGAATGCTTCCAGTGGCTGCTCAATTATTTCGGACAGGTGCGGATATACATCTTTAAAGCTCTCTCCAGCCTGTGAATTTGAAATAACCGTGCCAACTTCAAGAATCGGATGCTTCTGAATGAGCCGTACCAATTCAATGGATCCATACCCCGTTCCGCCAATAATCGCTGCTTTCACTTTCTTCATCTCCCACATATCCTTCTTATTGAATTATTATACCGTCTATTCAATATTTATACAATCATTTTATTGCCTAATTTTTATTTATTGTGGGAAAATACTAATATCATGTTGTAAACGCTTACATTTTTGTTTTGTAAGATATGCAAAACCTATACATGTTTTCCTCGGTTCAAATGGTTTTTCTGGCCTAATTGGGAGTTTTTTCAATGGTACTATCCCATTTTGATTTATATGGAATAAATCATATATTTAGATTTTCGAATAATCGTAAATTTCCGCCTTGTATTTTGGTTGTATGGATAATGGCATTCGGAATTGATGGATTGATTTGTGACCCCTGGGGATTGGGACCCATGGGTATTTGTTCGGTATCCGTGGAATTTGGTCTTTTATCCGTGGATTTTGGTCGTTTATCCGTGGAAGTTTTACTTTTATCCGTATTTGTCACTTTTTTGACAAATTTCCCATCTAGCGTGATTTGTCCAATATAATTGCTATACTAGTAATGAACAGTTTAATAGTATTAATCAAAAAAGAGATTTTATCCGCAGCGGATCCGTAAAGCCTGTGGGCAGTTCATACTTTGTTCATACCATTTTGACAAAATAGTGAAACTCTGAATAATTCCCCCTTTTTATTGGTTTTATTTGTTATATTGACAGTGTACTTAAATATATCATTATAAAATTATTTAAAGGAGTGAGTTTCATGGTTAAATGGTTGAGGGAAAACACTGTCGCTGCAGGGATTTTGGCACTTTTACGTTTATACTTGGGTTTCGAGTGGATGATAGCCGGATTTGAAAAAATTTCTGGCGGTAAATTTGATGCCTCAGGATTTTTAAAAGGTGCCATCGCTAACCCAGTAAAAGGTCCTGACGGGAGCATTGTTTATGGTAACTATGTCGGCTTCTTAAAAAGCTTCGCTCTTCCAAATTCAGGAATTTTTAATGTTCTTGTTCCTTGGGGCGAATTCTTTGTAGGTTTAGGTCTTATTTTAGGTGCTTTGACAACTGCTGCAATGTTTTTTGGACTAGTAATGAATTTCTCTTATTTAATGGCAGGAACCGTTTCTTCAAATCCATGGGACATTTTGATTGGCATATTCATCGTATTTGCAGGATACAATGCTGGAAAATTCGGCTTAGACCGCTGGGTTATTCCTTATATTCGCAAAAATGTATTTAAAAAAGAGCAATCGATAAGTCAAAACGTATAAAAAAAAGCGTCTCTGCTCTAAGTGCAA
>JAKACS010000511.1 GCA_021821235.1 Bacillota bacterium | reverse complement strand
GGGCTGGAGGAATAGGCGAAACCAGATTCTTGCAGGACATAACTAATTAAGGTCGTATTCCAAACTGTTGCCGTTGTGTATTGGCAGTGAAGTTTGTCATCCATCCGGGTGGTCATTGCTTTTAAACCTTGCACTGCACGGGTAATCACTGGATGGGTAGAGTGATAGCCTCTTGCCAATAAGGCAAAAATCATAAGGGTGGTCGTGCTGAAATAATTTAAATACGTACCGTCTGACTCGATACGGTCCAGCATATATTTTTCGGCCCGATATAATGCCAATTCGCGAAGATTCCCATGAGATTTCAACCCGTTAATCCCTTGTTTCACCCATTTCGTAAGCGAGCGGAGCTCCTCATCTTGTTCCTCTGTAAATAAGCGAACTTCTCTGTTTTGAAATAAATCGGAGAGATCGGGTGATTGGGCTGTTCTTTTACGAAAATTTGTATTAGCGAGAATTAAAAAAGGGATAATGTTGGCTCGACCGTATACGGAAAGGTCAAAAAGATTGATCGGAAAGGTATCCGGGATCAGCATTACCTCAATATTAATTGGGAAATGCGGCCATTCACACTGTCCTGTTAGCGCCAACATGATTTTCAAAAACTGGTGGACTTCCCCAGCCCCTCCATTGGCTAAAATAAATCGCCTGGCTGCTTGAATATCCTTGTCTTTTCGATCTCGATACCCAGAATAAAGAAGGGCATAGTAAGCTTCCACAGTGGATGTCAGATTTCCGTTTTTCTGATCATGAAACAGCTTCCATGACCCATCCTCCTGTTGTTCTCCAGCTATCCTTTCCACCAACTCTTTTATGAACGCTTCATCCTCTATCTCTAATGTCCGTAATAAGATAATCATACTGCAATCCGTTGCGATCCCGGTCTCAAATGGATAACGCCAGGCACCATCCTTTGATTGGTCCCGGATTAACTGCTTCACGATTCTATTCATTTCCTTATTTACCCGATGATTCATTTAATCCGTCCTCTCCCAAATATTCATCTTTGTATTCATATTCCTTGTGCAAAATGAATATGCATTCCTTTGATAGGAATAACTGATCCACTAAAAATGAATTCATATGAAGGATGATGCCGTTTTTGCTGAACTCTTTCTCAGATATTAAAAAAGACTTAAAGAACAAGGCAAACAAGAAGACTTCTGGGGAACTCCCCTGTTTATCACAAAAAGATAAAAGTAGAATCCAAGTGATAAAAGAACAGACGAGACAACTCAACCAAAACAATAGCACGCGGACGCAAGCGTACTTTGATTTTTACCATCAGCATCCTGAAATACACTGGGCATTGCTTGGACATATGGTTTCCCGTAACGTTGGATGGAATATGACCGATTTAAAAGGGGAGCTGTTAACAAAGCTTTTGCCTGAACGAGAGCAGGAAGATTTTTTTGCATTTTTGGAACGAGGTAGTTGGTTGATTTTTCAGGATGTATTTCCCCAATTTTTGATTTATGACTTGAGTGTCAAGGTCAAGAAAGAAATGTTTTACCTTTTGCGCTATTTTGGTATTTCTACCTTTATGGAGACGATGTGGGATTATTTTTGGAATAGTGGCGACAAAACTAGCTTAGCGATTGCAATGGTGATTAATGAACAAAACTACTTGGAAAAAAGATTGATTCAAAATCAGCATTATCAAAAAATCGTTACAGGAACGGTCAGCTTTAAAATGTATGATTTCTTGAACCTTAATAACACTATTTTTCCTTATGCAGCTGGGAATGACACGGAGAAAGCATCCCTTGCTGGCGCAGCCTTACGGTATTTCACTTCGCTTCACGAGAGAATTTTATTCGGAAAAAAATTGTATTCGCTGCTTTTTCAGCAGGAAAAGATTTTGTCAGGAGTTTTGAAATGGGCCGATGAGCACCCACACACGGGCTCGCGAAAAGATTATTGGCCAGATGTATTTAATGATGTAAACGAATCTTTTCCTCGCTCCCTTTATAAGCGGCGCGTCAAAAATTGCGAGTTAAGGAAAGGTGCCGAGCGGCTGTACAGCCCGTCTTTAAAATACGCCTGGCCGAATATTCCTCAAGAAGAGGCAGAGAACGGGGATTGGTTTGAGGATTGGCGTGTACTGGATTATTTTCAAAGAAAGGATCATTGTGATGGAGATATTTTTCATCATTACTGCAAAACCATTGAAAAAATAGAACTGGCGGTTATGACGAAGGAAGCGATTCTTTTGCGGGAAGATGAACAAAGCTTATGAGAAGAGTCTGGGTGAGATTAGTAGGATTCATTCGCTGGGAAAAAACTTTTAGTCATTTCGTCTCAAATTGACACTTTTTTCGACAAAAATTGTGTATAATATATACCAACGGAAAATTAAATACATAAAGATTTGGTGTTTTCTAAACGCATTTCTAGTTTAGAGACTTAATAGGGAAGGTTGGTGAAATTCCAACGCGGTCCCGCCACTGTAACTGGGAGCTTCAAGCATGTTGCCACTGTACTTTTTGTATGGGAAGGCGCTTGATTTGCAATGACCAGAAGCCAGGAGACCTGCCAGATTCTTTGCTTCACAACCTACGAGGATAGGAGGTGTTTGAGAACGATTCTGTCTTAATAGACAAACCGGCACAAACATCTCCATGGAATAATGGGGGTGTTTTTTTAGGTTTATAGACGGTTTTTTAAAAAAAATTGGTACTTTAAAAGATAATTTGGAGGAATGAAGGATGAAAAAGTGGAACGCGTTCCTATTTGCTTTATTGCTGTTGATTGGGTCGCTAGCTGGATGTGGCAGCGACAATGCGGATAAGACGAAACAAGAAAACACAAACACTGCAGAAACAGCCCCGCAGGCAGAAGTGACTTTCCCTGTAGTGATCACAGACGGAACAGGACAAGATGTAACAATAGAATCAAAACCGGAAAAAATTGTTTCCCTGATTCCAAGCAATACAGAAATTGCATACGGGTTGGGTCTGGAGGAACAGATTGTTGGAGTTTCTGATTTTGATAATTTCCCTGAACAAGTGGCGGAGAAAGAGAAAGTTGGCGGCATGGAGTTTAATGTCGAGAAAATCATTTCTTTGAAGCCTGATTTGGTTCTTGCCCATGCTTCAAGTGCCCATACATCGGAAGCTGGATTGCAGCAGCTTAGAGATGCGGGCATTACCGTACTTGTCGTGAATGATGCGACAACTTTCGATCAAGTATATGAATCGATCAGCATGCTGGGAACAGCATCCGGCCAAAAGGAAAAAGCGGATGCGATGATTGCGGACATGAAGAATAAAACGGAAGAGATTCAAACAAAAGCACAAGCAATAAAAGAGGAAGATCGCAAGTCAGTATTTGTAGAAGTATCTCCGGCGCCGGAGGTTTATGCAGCTGGGAAAAATACATTCATTGATGAAATGCTGCAGATCATAAATGCAGAGAATACCGTTACCGAAGAGGGATGGCCTAAGCTGGATTCAGAGACAATTATAAAAAGAAATCCAGATGTGATTATTACCACCCACGGTTACTATACACCTGAGCCAGTTAAAAATGTAACAAGCCGCAAAGGCTGGGAGAATATTACCGCGGTCAAAGAAAATCGCGTAGTTGATGTACATTCAGACAAGGTGACGCGAACAGGG
>JAKACS010000510.1 GCA_021821235.1 Bacillota bacterium | reverse complement strand
CCAACATCCTTCTTATTCCCTTCTTGCACAATGTAGTAGTAATGAGGCAAGCTCATAAGCGCTAAAGCCGGAATGCGGTCGCCGCAACTGATAAGCAGCTGCATGTTCCAGTATTTTTGCAGAGTTGAAAAAATGCCAATCCGTTAATCCCATACGCGGAATTAAAAAATGGCGATACGTATGACTGAATAACGTGCTTAATCCTTGAAGTTTTTCAATCGGAGAGATTTCCGCTCCTTCATTCGCCGTTTTCGTAAGTTCAAAAATTCCCGCAAGCGGCAGTCGCTCGTTACAAAAAGCGGATGGAACAGGAATGGAGAATTTTGTCTCTCGTTCATAAATTGGCCGGAAATGGCTTGTTTCCACGCCAAACTCATCACAACTATCTTCCCACAGCTTTTGCTGTGGATAAGCGGGAATCACTTCGGGGATCCCATTCGTCCCAACTGACACCGCAATGATGTCATCACTGATGAGTTGATACCCTTTTTTCAAAAAAGCTCTGGCCAATGTCGATTTCCCAGCACCTGATTCCCCTACAATTGCATAAGCTCTTCCATCAATGGCGATGGCACTGCCATGCAGCGGGAGGATTCTTCTTTGCATGAGAGCGGCACCCATACACGTCCCAAGAAGGTACAGCCTTAGTAAATCTTCGTCTGCCTGTTGAAACGGGGCAACGGTTATGCTTTTACCTTCTTCAATTGAAAAAAAAGCAACCTCAGGCACATAAAAAACCACTTGATTGTGTTTTACGATAAATTCATAAGGAGCCATCTTCAAGTCAAACAATGCGTTTGGCCGTTCACATCGTTTCATTTGAAGATCTTCCGGATTATTTGTCTTCATGCTTTCAGGCATTTCGGGAAGGGAAAAATCACTTGTTATTTTTAAGCCAAAGCCGCGATAGGTGGTTTTGTTTTTCAATTTTACCATTTTTTCACTCCAGCATGAATCGGGGTTAAAAGCCCTTCCTTCTCTAGGATAGAAGGGCTTTTAAACATACATAAGTATGGATCCCGCTTTTTTTGTATTTTTAGCTTGTAAAACGGTAATATGGTGCATCTGCTCTTTCGCCTGGTACATAGGCTTCATCGGTAAGTGGGCCATCGACTGAGGAAGCCATTGTCATGCTTACATCAAGCACTTCTAATACTGGCTTATTCCATTCCTTTTTTTCCAAACTTCTCACCCCCTTTCAAAACATTTTTTCGATAAATCGCTTGACAATGATGGTGCGCATTAAAATTTTATAATGCGGGTTTGTTGCATTTTCAGGCCTCGGTCCGTTCTCTTGTGCTGTATGAAGTGCCGTCCTGAAAACTTCTTCATTGATGAAGGCAAAGATCGATTTGGCGGCAGCAGTCTGCTGCAGCTCATTTATAAAGACATTCCAATGCGGAGTCATTCGGTACACCCAGTCTGCGCCCTGAACCCCTTGGATCCGCTGATTCAGCCTTATCTTCTCGGGCAAATCCGTTTTCGTGGCGCGGCGGATAAGTGCACGTCCCAAACCGTCTTGGACATACTGTTCTTCCGGGATCGACAAACAGTATCGAATCACGCGAAGATCGTTTGTCGGATCGCGCTTCCATAAGGAAAATGGCAAGGAAAGCTTTGCTGCAAGGGTGTTGCTGGCATTCCAATGAAACAGTTCATGGAAATGGCTAATTCTTTGTTCATATATATTTCCAGATAAAAACCAGCCGGACTCCCCAATTCCAAACTGCTTCAGCCTGGCAAATACATCCGTCTTTTCAGCAAGTTCCTGGCTGATTAGGGGCGGAAGTTGATATGACGGCCCTTTGTGAAACCGTTGATCGACAAAAGGAAATGCCAGTCTGCCAACATAGTTGAAAACGTGCGATCTTTTTACGCCTAAATTTTTGCTGTATAAACGGATTTCGTTTGTCAGCTGTAGCCACTTCAATCTTTTTAACAGGTGAGCATAATAAATTTCCGCATTCCCCCACGAAATCGATAAATTTCCCCTTCCACCATTCAGCAGGATCCCGACATCATCTTCCATTGCTTTTTCAAACATTCCTTTTAACCAAAAGGAATTTTCAAAAAATTTGTAGGGCATTTCGATAACATCGAGAAAACGGTCAATCTCGGAAAACGAGTCTTTACCTTTAAAATCGCAATAGTGATCGTTTATATTGCCAACAAATTTTACGGTTTCCTTAATGAATGGTGTTTCATCTGCTAAATAATGGTTTGCTGTGAAATCGGGAAAATCGCTTGGCGGAACATAACTGTATGTGTTTAATTGTTTTCTATCCACAGCTAAAGATTTTGCGGCAATGCTTACAATCGAGCCTGAGTCCAAACCGCCGCTCAGCTGTGCCCCGACTTGCCGATAGCTTCGCAGCCGGGAGTGAACAGCTTTCTGAAAAACTTCACGAAACGCTTCTACGTATTCATCATTTGTTTTAAATTTAGTTTTCTCCCTTGGAATAGGAGTGCAGTATCTTTTGAAGAAAAGTTTACCGTCTGAAATCGACATGCTGTTGGAAGGCGGAAGTTGATAGATACCTAGATAAGGTGTAATCGAAACGTCCGCAGTATCAACCATTCCTGTAATTGCTAAAAACTCGGCAAGCCATTGTTCATTTAATTTTTTTTCTATGTACGGAAGCTTGAGCAGCGGCTGGATCGTTGTGCAAAAGGCAAAGCGGTTATGGCTATAAAAATAGTAGATGGTTCGCCCGCCAGAAAAGTCTCTGGCACCAAATAGCTTTTGGTTTTTTTCATCCCAAATCATATAGGCAAAGTCGCCAACCAGGTACTTTGGAGATTCCTCTCCCCATTTATCGTAAGCTAGTAAAATCAGCTCGCTATCTGCAATTGTTTTTTTTCGGCTGTTTCCGATTTGCAATTTTTCAAAAAGTTCTTCGCGATTGTCGATCATTGCATCTGCGGTGATCGCAAGTTGTCTTGTTCGGTCATAGAATGGCAGCTGTTCGTCGATTGATTCAGGCGTAATCCATTGATGATTGCAGCCGAGAAAAATGTTTTGAGTGTTCCATGTTTGAATATCATGTGCGGGGAACTGTTCCAATGCCTTCATCATGATCTTTCCGTGGTTGAGATTCATTGGTTCATCCGTTAAGTGGTAGATTCCAGCTATTGCACTCATCTTTTCCTCCCGCCATTTAAGTAAATCGTTCTTTAAAAGGAACGTTCGAGACATAGCTAACCGTTTGAAAAAGAAATCAATTATCTTTTTCACGATTATTCGCTATTGTGACAATCAAGTTGTTCTTTATAAAGAACAACTGTTACTAATAACATACCATCACCAAAGACATCATGTCAACAACAAAAAGATGCGAAAATTTTGCAATGACCGCAGTGTTTTTAAAGATGAGTTGCGATTACCGCACTTGGCGTTTTTTTGGTTATGGATACCATGGCCATTAATATTTGACACCGTTTGACTTGATATCAATTCATGAGAGCAATCTTTATTAACCATACAGCTTCTTTTTACACTTGAACGGGCTCTATGAACCCTTCTTATTGACCGTCGGCTCCCTTTTTCCGCTTGGGCGGGCTCTATGAATCCTTCTTATTGACCGTCAGCTCCCTTTTTCCGCTTGGGCGGGCTCTATGAATCC
>JAKACS010000509.1 GCA_021821235.1 Bacillota bacterium | reverse complement strand
CCGGTTTTTTTTGTATTTTGAAAGCAAAAGGTCCGTTCTGCTAGTCAGAGAATTTGTCTAACATATGAATGGTATCAACCAAATGGTTATTAAAGATTTGACGCGCGACGGAAAGGAGATCCATGATCATAGGATCGCGCAGAGTATATATCACGCGGTTTCCTTCTTTCGTCCCTGTAACTATATTTTTATTGCGAAGGATCGTTAATTGTTGCGAAACCGCTGAGCCTTCGCTGCTTGCGAGATTCTGAAGCTCATTTACACTTTTCTCCCCCTCCGCTAACAACTCAAGAATTTTTATCCTCAGTGGATGGGCAAGTGCTTTAAAAAAGTCTGCCTTAAATTGCTGCATCTCTAGGTCCAATTTCCCTTTCCTCCCATACAAGTTTTTAGGTTGAATAGACTCTTCTGTCTTCAATTGTTTTAGTAGCACCAGATAAACCTTCGCATTCCCTGAAAGCGAAATGCTTACAGCCTAGGCATTTATCTTTGTTTAAGTGTAATAGGGCAAAATCAATTGCCTCTCCAGTATGCTCAAAAAAGTGATCTTCGCCAATAAATTGATATAGGCCAGTTTTTCTTAATACCTTTTTTGGCTGTTCGTTTACACCAGATAGTATGACGATTCCGTGTTTTGAAAAATCATGGACAATACTTGATAACATGGATTCTCCGGTTGTATCAATAAATGGAACTTTCCCCATCCTTAATAAAAGGACTTTCGGTCGGTAATGAATCGTATTCATGATGCTTTGCTCAAAGGTTTGTGCTGCACCAAAAAACAAAGGGCCCTCGACATTAAAAATACTGATTTGTGGACAATCATGAGAATCTGTTACCATTTGAGGCTCCACTTTTTCCAATCTGTTTCTAGGATTAGGCAAAACTTTCGTTGTTACCATCATATCACTCATTCTTTTAATGAAAATGATGACTGCTAAGATTAAACCTAATTCAACCGCTAAAGTGAGATTGAAAAATACGGTTAACAAGAATGTAACTACTAAAACAAGCGAATCCTCGGTTTTCGTTTTCAATAAATGCAAAAACACATGACGTTCACTCATATTCCAGGCAACAATCATTAAGATTGGTGCCATACTTGCTAACGGGATTTTGGAAGCATATGGAGCAAAAAGGACAAGAATGATGAGTACGACGATCCCGTGGATCACTCCAGAAATAGGGGAAGCAGCCCCATTTTTAATATTCGTTGCCGTTCTTGCAATAGCGCCCGTTGCAGGGATACCCCCAAACAAGGGTGTAATCATGTTTGCAATCCCTTGACCAATTAATTCTTTGTTACTGTTATGCTTAGTACTTGTCATACCATCTGCTACTACCGCCGATAGCAGGGATTCAATTGCTCCAAGCATAGCGATAACAAATGCAGGGCCAATCAGTTTCTGGATTTGCCCGATTGAGAAATCTGGTATGTTAAAATGCGGGAGATTGCTAGGGATCTCACCAAAGGTTGACCCAATGGTCGCTACATGATTTGGGTAGAAAAAACTAGCAATCAGAGTGGAAACAATAAGTCCAATAAGTGGTCCGGGTATCTTCGGAAATAACTTAGGCGTATATAGGACAGTGACCAAACAAATGGCAGCAGTGAAAAGACTCAATAGGTTGATGGTCCCAATATTGCCGATAATTTCGTAAATGTTTTCCAGGAAGTATTCATGCTGTACAACACCAGTGAGTCCTAAAAAGTTTGGAATTTGACCTGCAAAAATAATAACTGCTATTCCTGAAGTAAACCCAATTGTCACTGGTTTAGGGATAAATTTAATTAGCGACCCTAATTTAAAAATTCCCATGAGAAACAAAATAATGCCTGCCATAAACCCGGCAATCAATAAATTATCCAATCCATAGGTCATCACAATTCCAAATAGAATCGGAATGAAAGCCCCCGTTGGACCGCCAATTTGATACCGTGACCCGCCAAGCAACGATATTAAAATTCCTGCAATTATCGTAGTGTAAATTCCATACTCAGGCTTTACTCCTGAGGCAATGGCAAATGCCATCCCTAGAGGAATGGCAATAACTCCAACTACAATCCCGGATATAATATCGCGTTGAAGCGAACGAATGGAATAATTACTGTATCTCCCTTTAAATCTTAATTTATATTGCATATACACCCTTCCTTAGTCTATTATCCTTTAGTATATTTGAATATTTGAATATAGCATAATTTGAATTTACTCCGATTTTCCTTTAATGTCAAACACTTTTTTTGTTTAACAAGAGGATTAGGTATTTTTTCATACATAAGGTGAAAAATAAATGGAAGCCGCATTGGAGCTCAGGAATCTCCAGAAAAGACCACCAATAAGGTTAGTTAGTCAGTGAAGGGAGCAGTTTTTGATGGGTACGGATATATCGAATTTAACATTATCTGAAATGGGGAAACTGTGGGTTACATATAACGGAAACACAATGGGGGAATGTGTGCTTAGTTATTATCTAAAGCATGTTGAAGATGACGAAATAAAACAGCTCTTAGAGTATGCTTATAGCTTGACTAAAACGTTTATACGGGACATAGAATTGTTTTTTAATGAAGAGAACTTTCCTATCCCAGTAGGATTTACAAAAGAAGATGTGAATGCAGATGCCCCGCGACTATTTAAAGATGAATTTTATCCTTATTATTTACAGTACACAGGAAAAGCAGGGATGAGTATTTATAGTGCGGCAATTTCCATCGTAACCAGAAAGGACGTAAGGGATTTTTTTGTTAAATGCTTGGATGCAACTGTTAAATTGACAGCAGAGGCAAATGATCTATTAAAGGCAAAAGGCATGTTACTCAATGCACCGAAAATGCCAATCCCAAATGAAGTGGATTTTGTAGAAAATCAGAGTTTCTTGAACGGCTATTTAGGGGATATAAGACCATTGCATGGACTAGAAATTGCCCATTTATATGACAATATTAACAACGACATAACGAGCAAGGCACTAATCATTGGATTTAAGCAAGGGACACAAAATAAAAAAGTAAGAAAATTTCTAGAAAGTGGCGAAAAAATCAATAAAAATCACATCGAAAAAATTTCCAATAAACTAAATGAAGAGAATTTACCGTCTCCTTCCACCCTGGATCATTTAGTTACTTCATCCAACATTCCCGCTTTTTCAGATAAATTAATGGTGGCTCATAAAATTGACATGTTTTCGATGAAAATAAGAAAATATGCAGAGGGAGCCTCCCTTAATGGCAGAAGAGATATCGGGGCATTGTATGCACGGTGTTTAATAGACGTTTCCTTATTTTTAGAAGATGGAGCGAATATTTTGATTGAACACGGATGGATGGAACAGCCGCCATTCACAGTAAACAGAAACAAATTGACTTCGAATGAGGGGAATAAGTAGATAAATACTTAGATATGTTGGTAAAAAAAGCTGGGAGGAGACTCCCAGCTTTTCGTGTTACTTTGGATCGGCTTCTTTATCGACATACACAAAGCAATTTTTATGAAGGTTCATTGAGGAAATGGGATATTTAGCATCATAACTGCCTTTTAACAATTGAGCAATGGCATCTTTTTTTGAAATCTCAAAATCTAAAACCTATTATTTTTGACACTCTTAAATTTCCGAAAGTTGA
>JAKACS010000508.1 GCA_021821235.1 Bacillota bacterium | reverse complement strand
CCATTATAGACAGGCAATACCAATTCTATACAGAAAAAATTAAACACGACGACGTTTTGGCGGACGACATCCATTATGTGGAACAGGTGTAACGTCTTTGATCGCTGTTACTTCAAGTCCAGCTGCTTGTAAAGCACGAATAGCTGCTTCACGTCCGGCACCAGGGCCTTTAACAGTAACTTCCAACGTCTTCATTCCATGATCCATCGATGTTTTTGCTGCGGTTTCAGCTGCCATTTGCGCTGCGAAAGGAGTCGATTTACGAGAACCTTTAAATCCAAGCGCACCTGCACTTGACCATGAAATTGCGTTTCCATGAACATCCGTAATCGTTACAATCGTATTGTTAAATGTTGAACGGATATGCGCAATACCTGCTTCAATATTCTTTTTCACACGGCGTTTACGTGTATTTGTTTTACGTGCCATTTTAAATGATAACCTCCTTTACCGATTATTTCTTCTTGTTCGCTACAGTCTTACGAGGACCTTTGCGAGTACGTGCATTGTTTTTCGTATTTTGTCCGCGAACCGGTAAGCCACGGCGATGACGCAGACCGCGATAGCTGCCAATCTCCATTAAACGTTTAATGTTAAGGGAAACTTCACGGCGAAGATCACCTTCAACCTTTAATTTGTCAATAATATCACGGATTTTATTTAATTCGTCTTCCGTTAAATCACGTACACGAGTATCTTCAGAAACACCAGCTTCTGCCAAGATCTTTTGTGCAGTTGGTTTACCAATACCAAAAATATAAGTCAAAGAGATTACTACACGTTTTTCACGTGGAATATCTACACCAGCAATACGTGCCACAAGAATGCACCTCCTTTAAAATTAACCTTGTTTTTGTTTGTGTTTAGGGTTTTCACAGATAACCATAACTTTTCCGCGTCTACGGATAACTTTGCATTTTTCGCAGATCGGTTTAACAGATGGTCTTACTTTCATTATCCTAACCTCCTTAATAGTACGGAGTGCAAGCAGATTATTTAAAGCGATACGTAATTCTTCCGCGCGTTAAATCATACGGAGATAACTCAACCGTTACTTTATCACCTGGCAGAATTCGAATGAAGTGCATTCGAATTTTACCGGAAACGTGAGCCAGCACAGTATGGCCATTTTCCAATTCTACCTTAAACATCGCGTTTGGCAAAGTTTCAATGACTTTACCTTCTATTTCAATTACATCGTCTTTCGCCATTAAACATTGTCTCCCTTCTCTTAATCAGATTGGCGCCCATTCAAAAATTTCGCAAGTGCAAAACGAAGTTTTCCGTTCGTTACACGTCCTGTTTCCATAATACTAGTTTGAACTTCTGGAGAAACCTGATCAATTAATTGCAGGTGTTGAATATTCTTTTTCTTTGGATGGTTAAACTTCCGTTTATCTCCATCTGCCAGCATAACATATCTTTCATCCAGCAACTTTATGATTATACCATATTGACCAGTGTCTCTGCCGCTAGTAACAATTGCAAATTGGCCTACTTGCGGAATTTGTCCGGCTTCGATCAATGAAATCACCTGGCTTATAATTTTGTTAAAATTTCAAAACCAGATTCCGTGATTGCAATGGTGTGTTCAAAGTGAGCACAACGTTTTCCGTCAACAGTTACGACTGTCCAATTATCGGATAACGTTTTAACATATCGACTTCCGGCATTCACCATCGGTTCAATTGCGAGTACCATCCCAGGTCTTAGCCGTGGACCCTTATTCGGAGGTCCATAATGAGGAATATCTGGATCCTCATGTAAGTCTTTCCCTACTCCGTGTCCAACATACTCGCGTACAATTGAAAACCCGTTTGCCTCTACATATTTTTGAATCGCATGGGAGATGTTTGAAAGACGCTCACCTGGTTTTGCTTCTTTCAGGCCTTCGTAAAGAGACTCTTCCGTTACGTCCAATAGACGCTTCGTTTCATCGTCAATCTTTCCCACAGCATAGGTCCAAGCCGAATCG
Organism: Bacillota bacterium; assembly: GCA_021821235.1. Next base: position 1,650 of record JAKACS010000508.1, on the reverse strand, counting down.
CCATGATAACCGCTATATTTTGCACCGATGTCGATGCTGATTATATCGCCTTCATGTAAGACCCGATCACCTGGAATCCCATGAACCAGTTCTTGGTTCACAGATGTACAGATGCTGCCGCGAAAACCATTATACCCTTTAAAAGAAGGAAATGCATCATGTTTCCGAATGAAAGCTTCTGCTAATTCATCCAATTCTTTCGTTGTAATGCCGGGCACAATATGTTTTTTTAACTCCTGGTGAGTCAAAGCGACAATTCGGCCAGCATCACGCATGATCTCAATTTCCCTAGGGGTTTTGCAAATGATCATTACTTCAAGCCTCCGAGCATTTGCTCAATCTCAGCGAAGACTTTCTCGATATCTTGCTGACCATTGAGGGTACGTAAATACCCTTTTTCATTATAGAAATCCAGTAGAGGCTGCGATTGTTGGATGTTTACATCCAAACGGTTCTGCACTGTTTCAGCATTATCATCGGCTCGTTGATATAATTCTCCGCCGCAGCGGTCGCATACACCCTCTTTAGCCGGAGGATTAAAGACAAGATGATAAGTCGCTCCGCAATTTTTACAAATTCGGCGGCCGGTTAAACGCTCCATTAAGATTTCTTTATCAACATCAATGTTGATAACATAATCAATCTTTTTATTTAACCCTTCAAGAATCTGCTCTAAAGCTTCCGCTTGAGGAACGGTTCTAGGAAATCCATCCAACAAGAAGCCAGTTTGACAATCTTCTTTGCTTAGACGCTCACGGACGATACCGATCGTTACTTCATCAGGAACGAGCTCGCCTTTATCCATGAATGATTTTGCTTGTAAACCTAGTTCGGTTCCCTCTTTCATAGCTGCACGGAACATATCTCCTGTAGAGATATGAGGGATGCCGTATTGCGCAACAATCCTTTCGGCCTGTGTACCTTTACCAGCACCCGGAAGCCCCATTAATACCAAATTCACACGTGTTCCCCCCTCGTGCTATTATTGGTTTTTAGGGACATTTGTCCCTAAAACCCTTTACTTAATGAACCCTTTGTAGTGGCGTTTGACAAGCTGTGCCTCTAGTTGTTTCATCGTGTCCAATGCTACCCCGACCACAATAAGCAGACTCGTACCGCCAATTTGAGCCGTTTGCGGCAGGTTGGCAACATTAATAAACAATACTGGTAGTACGGCGATAGCTGCCAAAAAGATTGATCCAACAAATGTTAACCGATATAGTACACGTGTTAAATATTCTTGCGTTTTCTTTCCAGGACGAATGCCAGGTATATAACCGCCCTGCTTTTGCAGGTTTTCCGCAGCTTGTTCCGGATTGACCTGAATAAAAGCATAAAAATAAGTGAACGCAATAATTAACGCAGCGTAAATTATCATTCCAATCGGTTGGGTATAATCAAAAACTCGTTCGATCCATAACGTTACATTATTTTTTGGAAAAAATGATGCAATTGTCCTTGGTGTAACGATAAACGATACTGCAAAAATGACAGGAATTACCCCAGCTGCATTGACCTTTAACGGCATGTGGGTCGATTGTCCACCAACTGGAGTTCTTCCAGCGACCACCCTGTTGGCATATTGGATTGGAATTTTGCGTGTTGCTTGTTGAATAAAAATAACCCCAACCACAACAGCAATTACAGCTA
>JAKACS010000507.1 GCA_021821235.1 Bacillota bacterium | reverse complement strand
TCTTTTAACGTTTTGTAGAGTGAAACCCAAGCTGCATTTGTATGGAGTTCTTCCTCTGGCAAATGGATTGGACCAGAACCGATATTTTCATGGGTTTCAAATTTAATCTTTTTAAAGATCGTTGCCATTGCCCGAACACTTACATCCCCATAACCGATCTCCGTTGCCTTCATTGTATTTTGCCGATCAATTTCCAGTACTCTCAACTGAACTGCCAGATTGGCATCTGTGTAATAGTCCACACTTACTTCCCGGACATAGGCCTTTTTTTCTTCCCAATCCAGATTTTCCACTTGAAATTGAACGCCTTGGTGTAAATAGATTGCTTCTTCATGAAGGAGGGTCATGGCAGAAAAGCGATCCATTTCACCGATCACTTTTACTTTTCCTCTATTCGTTTGGTCGATAATGACAATATTCTCCTGCGATGCAGAACGAAGGCTAATAGTATGCGCTGGAAAAGAATCGTTCATCCAATACCATTTGTCTCTATTTTGATAAAGGACACGCTCTTCCACTAAATAGTCAAGCAGCTCTTCTGTCTCAACAGAGCCAAACTGTTCATTTTTTTTAAATGGAAGTTCATATGCCGCACATTTCATATGATCAAGTAAGATGATTAAATTATCAGGATTGATCCGTGCTGTTTCCGGACTGTTATGAAAAAAATAATCAGGATTTTGAATGATGTATTGATCAAGCGGACTGGAGCTTGCCACCATAATCACTAGCGCCTCTCCATGCCGTCTGCCAGCCCGTCCCGCTTGCTGCCATGCACTCGATATCGTTCCGGGATAACCGGTCATTATACAAACCTGCAATTGACCGATGTCGACACCTAATTCCAATGCGTTCGTGCTGACAACCCCATAAATGTCTCCATTGCGAAGTCCTTTTTCAATTTTTCTTCGCTCTGTTGGCAAATAACCGCCCCTGTAGCCCATGATCGATTTGGAACCCAATTGATTTTTCAGCAATTCCTGAAGATAGGTTAGGATGATCTCTACTCTGACTCTGCTCCTGGCAAAAACAATGGTTTGAATTTTGTTCTTTAAAAGTTCCCCGGCAATCTTGCGAACCTCCAAGGTTGCACTTCGGCGGATGTTTAGCGGCTTATTGACAACGGGCGGGTTGTAAAAAACAAAGTGTTTCCTCCCACTCGGTGCTCCATTGTTGTCTATTAAGCACATTTTCTCCTCTGTTAGCGCCTCTGCAAGCTCCAATGGATTTGCAATGGTAGCAGATGTACAAATAAAGATCGGATTGCTCCCATAATAGCGGCAAATTCGTTTTAATCTCCTGATTACATTTCCGACATGGCTTCCAAACACACCGCGATAAGTATGCAGCTCATCAATCACCACAAATCGCAAATTTTCAAAAAGCGAAACCCATTTCGTGTGATGCGGCAGGATCGCCGAATGAAGCATATCGGGGTTTGTAATCACAACATGGCCTGCTTTTCGAACCTTTTGGCGGATGTTCGCCGGTGTATCGCCATCATATGTATAACTATTAATCTCCATTCCGGCAGCTTGAATCAATTCGTTTATTTCACTTTTTTGATCCTGTGCCAGTGCCTTTGTAGGAAACAGATAAAGGGCTCTTGTATTCGAATCGGTTAAAATCCGCTGAAGAACTGGCAAATTATAACACAATGTTTTCCCTGATGCAGTAGGCGTCACGGCGACAATGCTTTGCCCAGCCGAAATGGTCTCGTATGCCGATTTTTGATGCGTATATAACCTTTCAATTCCTTTTCCTGTTAGTGCCCGCATCAAAAGGGGATGCAAGTTTTCCGGAAGATCATCTGTCTGCGCTTGTTTTGCTTCAATTGTTTTCCAACTGACAATATTCCTTTTGTATTGGTCATCTATCTTTAGCATCGCAATGAGTTCTTGTAAATCAGCTTTACCGAACATTTTTATCACCTCAATATCTTTATTTTAGCGAATAGACGTTCGCGGCGAAAGCATCTGGCTCAATTTTTTTATTTTCAATTCTTACCAGTTTCAACCATCCTGCAATATTGGCAAACAAATATTTTTCTAGATGATTCACTTTTGTTAAAATAAAGATAAACATCGATCAGTTGTGGAGATGAATAGAATGAAAATAGAAGAAATTAAAAAAGTCCTTTCGGAGTTTTCCTTGTTTCGCGAGTTAAATGATTACGAACTGAATAAAATTACAGAAATAGCCATTACGAGGGAATGGAAAAAACATAGTCATGTTTTCTTGCAAGGAGATCCCTTGTTAAACGTATACTTCATTTTTGATGGCCGAATAAAAATATATAAAAGTGATGTTAACGGAAAAGAACAAATTGTTGGGATAATGAAAAAAGGCGAAATGTTCCCACATGTAGGTTTTTTCCGTAAAGGCGATTATCCTGCCTATGCAGAAGTGCTCGAACCATCCATTTTGATTGCAATCCCGATCTCAAAGTTTGAAAATGTATTAATTGAAAATCCCGAGCTTTCGATTAAAGTGTTTAAAGTTCTCGGGGAAAAAATCATTGACTTACAAAACCGGCTTGAAGAGCAAATTTTAAACAATACATACGAACAAATCGTTAAGTTGTTGATTCGGCTTGCTCAAAAAGACGGGAAAGAGCGGGATGACGGCAAAATATGGCTTAAAGCAGATTTTACGAATAAAGATTTGGCAAATATGATTGGGACAACGAGAGAAACAATCAGCCGGACCTTAACGAAAATGAAGAAGGAACAATTAATTGAAGAAGACGAAAATGGAAATATCATTTTGAACCCCGACGAGCTTCTTGATGAAATTATTTAGGTCACATATGTTAATTTTCGATTCCACCACTGCGAAAGCAAATTACTCATGAGTTTTACTGAATCAAAAATTCACCTTAATAAAGAAGCGCAGCCTACTGATCTAGGTCTGCGCTTTGTTTTTTTATGATTTTGAGAGCTGGAGCATGTCGTTTAAGTCTTCTTCTGCTGTTCCAATCAGTTTTAAATTGAATGTATCTTGAAGAACGTTCATGACACCTTCTGATATGAACTCCGGCGGCTTTGGTCCAATCCGGATATCCTGAATGCCAAGACTGAACAATCCTAGAAGGATGGCAACTGCTTTCTGTTCAAACCATGAAAGCACAATACTTACCGGCAGTTCATTTACATTGCATTCAAACGCATCTGCGAGAGCTTTCGCAATTTTCACAGTTGAAATCGAATTATTGCACTGGCCAAGATCCATATAACGAGGAATATTGGTGCCAGGTACCACTCCATAATCCACATCATTAAAGCGGAATTTTCCGCACGATGTTGTCAAAATAACGGCTTCTGGAGGAAGCGACGTTGCCAGTTCCCGATAGTATTCTCCCCCTTTTCCAGGAGCATCGCAGCCTGCAATCACAAAAAATCGTTTGATTTTTCCTAACTTCACTGCCTCAATTACTTCAGGAGCAAGGTTTAGAACGGTCTGATGATGGAATCCAGTTGTCAACGTTTCATCCGATTCAATATTGGCTTCAGGAAGTTCCAATGCTTTTGAAATCAGTGGTGAAAAATCATCATTGACAATTTTTTGAACATTTTCAAGTCCTGCCACTTCATAACTGAACATGCGGTCGGCATAAGTGCCTTTAATTGGCATG
>JAKACS010000506.1 GCA_021821235.1 Bacillota bacterium | reverse complement strand
AACATCCTCATTCAACTCCTCGTATTATACTATTTCCTTTTTATACGGTTTTAACCGGGGTAAAACCTTGTTACTCTTTCATTATCCTACTGATAAAATAAAATACGAAACGATTTGCTTAAAAAAAGAGAGCCGAGGCCCTCTTCCTCGATGTCTAACTTATAAATTGCATAATTCGATCCGGATCATAACCGAGAACCCACTGACCATTGACTTCGATTTGCGGAACGCCTAATTGGCCTGTTGTTTGAACAAGGCGGTTTGCCGCAGCTTGATCAAGGCCAACATTTACTTCTTTAAACGGCAGCCCCTGTGTATTTAAGAAGTTTTTCACCATTGTACAATACGGACAAGTGCTTGTTGTATACACCGTAATTTGATTCATGCTTCACGCCCTCCTTTAAATTGGTTTTAAAATACCCCCGCAGGTATATTCTATAATTGGATGAAGAAATTGTCAATAAAAGTTTCTTTTAAAAAACCGTGACTTAGAAAAGAAGAAGATAGAACCAGTATAGGACTGGTTCCATTTTTTAGAGGAAGAAATGTATGCCTTTATAAATAAGGTAAATGACTCCTGCCAGGAGCCAGACAAATGTGCCGGGTCATATTGGAATCTTTGGCTTGCCGGGATTCCCATCGTTTCTGGCCGCATTTGCCCTGCCAATCCCTCAGGAACCGGTTGAACATTCTGCAGCCTGTTTTTTTTCTTCCTGCATTTTAAATAGCCCCCTCCACTTAGGATCCCTTCAGCTTTCCTTAAAACCATGTTTGAAAAATATTCACCCAAATTTTAATCGCGGTTGCTCCAATTAAAACGGCAAGTATCGCTTGCAAGATTTTTGTGTTCATCTGCTTACCGGTTTTCGCACCAAGCGGTGAAGCAATTAAACTTGCAATTACAACAATAACCGAAGGCAAAATTTCAACCTGTCCGGTCGTTATCTTACCGACTGTAACCCCAATGGAAGAAATCAGCGTTATCGCAAGCGAAGACGCAATGGTAATCCGGATTGGAATTTTTAGTACTGTCATCATGATGGGTACAAGCAAGAAAGCCCCGCCTGCCCCAACGATCCCCGCGGCAATGCCGACAAGAAATGCCAATCCCCCGGCAAGTCCTTTATTTATTTTTAAGTTTTCAGATGGAAGCCCTTCGATCCCTTTTCGTGGAATGAACATTAAAATAACTGCAATCACTGCAAGAATTCCATAGACGAGGTTAATTCCTTGTTCAGATAATAAATTGGAACCATAGCCGCCAACAAAGCTACCAACTAACACGCTTATTCCCATTGTTAAAATGACCGTTTTGTTTAAATAACCGCTTTTTCGGTAAATAAGCACGCCGCCGATCGTTGCAAAGAAAACCTGGACGGCACTAATTCCCGATACTGCATGGGATGTAAACGCTGCAAATCCGAGCAGCGGCGGAATATATAGCAGCATTGGGAAGTTGATAATTGCGCCGCCGATGCCAACCATCCCGGAAATGAACGAACCGATAAAGCCGATGAGAAATAAAACAAGGACATAGGTCCATTCCATGGCAAGACCTCCCAAAACACAGAAAGGCACTCAAAGTGCCGGTTCTGTGCAATTTATTTTCATTTATGCTTTTTTAACCCAAAATTTAAACACTTCATTTTCATCTTCTGTTTTGATTAATTCATGCCCTGTTGAGTTGGCCCATGCAGCCAGATCTTTTTTTGCCCCTTTATCGGTTGCATGGATTTCCAACACTTGACCCGATTCAAGCGTATCAATTGCCTTTTTTGTTTTAACAATTGGCATTGGGCATGCTAATCCCTTTGCATCTACCATTTTAACAGAATTCATTGTTAGTATCCCCTTTGTTGTGTGATTAATGTGTATGATGAAGGGCACAGCGGTTTGGCCCGATTTCAAGCTCTTGCTTCTTTTCTTCATCTGCCGCCATACTGCCACGGTTAATTGCAACGATTTCTTCAAAGTTTGGCGGAGTTTCGCTGTTTGCATTCGCAATCACTTGTTCAACAAATTCCGCCTTTGCTTTCGTTTGCATCATTTCATTGCGGGCACGAATATTTCCTAATGTATCCCCAACAAAACCTTGCTCATTCATTTCATCATCAAGGCTAGCGTAATGTCCTGGAAGAACGATAACATCGTCTGCAATTTTTGCTACTTTTTCAAAAACCGTATCGAATAGGTCTTCTGCCCATTCAGCTGCCTTTCCGCCCAAGTCTGGACGTCCTAGACCGCCGACAAAAATGGTGTCGCCTGCGAACAAAAGTTTGTTGTTAACGAAGAACGAAACACTACCTGGCGTATGACCCGGTGTTTTCACAGCAAGCACTTCAAGGCTTACTTTTTCAAACTCAATGTTGGTGTAGTTCTCAAGCGGGTTGAAATCAAATACTGCACCCTCGCTCTTCATTAGGTAATACCTAGCACCAACCCGGTCTGCAAGTTCTTTCCCACCTGAAATATGGTCAGCATGCAAATGAGAGTCAACAATATGGGTAATGCTTACTCCTTCATTAGCTGCGACTGTTTCGTAAACATCTAGGAAGCGAGATGCGTCAACAACAAGCGCTTCTTCTCCAGAGATCACCATGTATGAAAGACAGCCTTTTCCGACACGGAGAAATTGATACACTTTTACATTTTCATCTTTGTACACTTCTGCTTTATATAAATACTCGCTCCATGTTTTCATTCCGCCTGATAAATACGCGAGATTTTCTACGCCAGCCTCTTCTAAGCTTTCAGCAACGAACTTTGAAGAACCTTCTTTTGCACAAACAACAAGAATTTGTTCATCTTTTGGAAGCTGGTCAAGAATGTGATCAACTCCATCGATCAGATCAAAGTAAGGAATATTAATCGATTGTACAGCTTCCCCTTCAATTTTCCAGTCTTTATAGTCACTTTCATTACGAACATCTAAAATAAATAAAGGTTTTTTATTCACAACCAAATTTGCTACTTCTTCTGCAAGCATTGCTTTTAATGCCAATTCATTTACCCCCTGTGGTATTAATATGGTTAAAAAATCCCCATCCGACTATTTAATAAACGAACAATCGTAATATGCTTAACTATGTTTTACGCCAATGAAGCTGACTGCCATCCGCCCCATTCCCCAATGGGACGGATGGTCAATTTACAAGTATACTGTGAAATTATACTTCTACTTCGCCTTCCCAAGACATCATGCCGCCTGTCATATTGGTTACATTGAAGCCATAGCTTTCCAAGAAACGACATGCTTGTGAACTTCTTGCACCTGAACGGCAAACGATAATATATTCCTTCGCTTTATCTAAGTCTTGCATGCGAAATTCGATTAGTCCAAGCGGAATGTTTACCGCTGATGGAATTTTCCCGAAAGCAACTTCATGTGTTTCACGAACATCAATAATATTTAACTGTTCACTATTGTTTAATTTTTCTTCTACTTGTTTTGCTGATATTGTTTTCATATTACCTTTCTCCTCCTATCACCAAGCGCTCATGCCGCCCTTGACGTTTGTTATATTTTTAAAACCTAAATTTTTTAGGATTTTCGCAGCTCTTGCACTTCGCATTCCGCTTTGACAAATCACCACTACTTCTTTATCTTTAGATAAGGTAGCAGCTTTGTTTGGCA
>JAKACS010000505.1 GCA_021821235.1 Bacillota bacterium | reverse complement strand
GATGAACAGAAGAAAAAATGGGTGTACGACGCCAAGCGCTCGGAGGTAAGTTTAAGACGGCGCGGCATCCATTTACAGGGGATTGTTTTTGATGTGCTAATTGCTTCCTATATTATTGACCCTTCAGAAACCATTGTGGACTTTTTCTCTGTTGCCAAACGGTTCGGGTTTCAGAACATCCAGTCAGATGAGTCCTTTTATGGAAAAGGTGCGAAGCGGCATATCCCTCCAACCGATGAACTGGCAAAACATCTCGTGCGCAAAAGCTTGGTGATGGCGGAATTAAGTAAAAAACTAACAGACGAATTAGAGAAAAATGAACAATACCAGTTATTTGAAGAACTGGAGATGCCGCTCTCGCTTATTTTGGCGGATATGGAATCAACAGGGGTGAAAGTGGACGTAGAACGGCTCCATTCAATGGGACGGGAAATCAACGAAAAGCTGTCAAAAATTGAAAACGACATTCACGAGCTCGCCGGTGAGAAATTTAATATCAATTCACCGAAGCAATTAGGTGTTATTTTATTTGAAAAATTGGGTTTGCCGTCATTAAAGAAAACGAAAACGGGCTACTCAACTTCAGCAGACGTCCTTGAAAAGCTTGCGCCCGACCACGAAATTATTGAAAAAATTCTTCAGTACAGGCAACTAGGAAAACTGCAATCCACATATATTGAGGGCTTGTTGAAAGTTGTTGATCCGGAAACAGGCAAAGTGCATACCCGCTTTAATCAGGCGCTGACACAGACAGGACGATTGAGCTCGACAGATCCGAATCTGCAAAACATTCCGATTCGCCTTGAGGAAGGGCGGAAAATTCGCCAGGCGTTTGTCCCATCTGAAGAAGGCTGGGTTATTTTTGCCGCGGATTATTCCCAAATTGAACTGCGCGTTCTAGCCCATATTGCAAAGGACGAGAAGTTGATCCAAGCGTTCAAAGACGGAATGGATATTCACACCAAAACTGCGATGGAAGTTTTTCATGTAAGCGCGGATGAAGTCACTTCCAATATGCGCCGCCAAGCAAAGGCGGTTAATTTTGGCATTGTTTACGGGATTAGCGATTATGGACTTTCACAAAATCTGGGGATTACAAGGAAAGAAGCAGGCAAATTTATCGACCGCTACTTGGCTAGTTACCCAGGTGTTAAGGAATATATGGAAGATATTGTCCGATTGACGAAACAAAATGGTTATGTGACGACATTGTTGCACCGTCGCCGGTACATTCCCGAAATTACAAGCCGGAATTTTAATGTTCGCAGTTTTGCGGAACGGACAGCAATGAACACGCCGATCCAAGGCAGTGCAGCCGATATTATCAAAAAAGCGATGATTGAGATGGCGGATGCCCTTGAAAATCGCGGCTTAAAAACACGCCTGTTGCTTCAAGTTCATGATGAATTGATATTTGAAGTGCCGGAAGAAGAAATAGAGATTTTGAAAGAACTCGTGCCATCGGTAATGGAAAACGCGCTTGAGCTGCTTGTTCCATTAAAGGTTGATTACGCATACGGCTCAACCTGGTTTGACGCGAAATAACAAAGGAAAAAGAGGGGATATCATGCCAGAATTGCCAGAAGTCGAAACTGTCCGAAAAACATTGGAAAATCTGGTTCTTCATAAGCAGATAGAGGGTGTATCGGTTTTGTGGCCGAAAATCATCAAGAATCCCTTGGAAGTTAAACAGTTTACGGATGCTTTAAAAGGGGAAATGATTTTAGAAATTGGCAGAAGAGGAAAATTCCTGCTTATTTATACGAATCGATATGCGCTTGTTTCCCATTTGCGAATGGAAGGCAGATATAGTGTGTATCATAAAGATGAACCATATGACAAGCATACCCACGTTCTGTTTCAGTTTACGGATGGTATGGAGCTTCGCTACCGCGATGTTCGGAAATTTGGGACGATGCATTTGTATAAAAAAGGGGAGGAATTTCAAAAGCCTCCCTTAAGCGGACTTGGTCCAGAGCCATTTGCAGAAACGTTTACGCAGGAGTATTTGGAGAATGTGCTTAAAAAAACAAGTCGAAAAATCAAACCGTCCTTATTGGATCAGAAACTCTTGGTCGGACTTGGAAATATTTATGTCGATGAAGCCCTTTTTCGCGCCGGAATTCATCCGGAAAGAATCGCTTCTTCTCTAACTAAAAAAGAAGTCACTGCTCTTCATCGTGAGATTGTTGCGACACTAATGGAAGCTGTAAAAATGGGAGGAAGCACGATTCGCTCATATGTGAATTCGCAAGGTGAAATGGGGATGTTTCAGCTTGAGTTGTATGCGTATGGCAGGAAAGGCGAACCATGCAAAAAATGCGGCACATCGATGGAAAAGATTGTCGTTGGCGGCAGAGGAACGCATTTCTGTCCCAATTGCCAAAAATAAATGGAAACTCGCCAGCCGGCGGGTTTTCGTTAAAATGACTATTGACCAGGATTATTGTCTACTGTGGGTTGGATTGTTGATAAAGAGGTTGAATTTTACAAGGATTCATGGCAAAATTGGTATAGACAACTATACCCTAAGAATGGAAGGGAAGAAAGACGGATGACTTTAAAAGCAGGAGCACTTTTGCTGAAAGGAATGTCGATTTTTACTGAAGAAGAAACAATCGTGAACGGATATATAAAGATAAACAATCACAGAATCATCGAAATCGGATCTGTGGATCATCTTACTGAAATGAACGGTTTTGAGGTGATCAATGTTCCAGCTGATTACACCGCGGTGCCAGGATTTATTGATGTTCATATTCACGGTGTGAACGGGGCAGATGTGATGGATGCTACGCCACAAGCACTCAATACAATGGCAATGACCCTACCGAAAGAAGGAACAACCAGTTTTCTGGCAACGACCATAACCCAGGACCAAGAATCAATTGAAAAAGCATTGAAAAATGCTAGTCATTATATAATTAGCCAGAGCACAGCCGGAACAGCAGAGGTTTTAGGCGTTCATTTGGAAGGTCCTTTTGTAAACCCGAAAAGAGCAGGGGCACAGCCTGTCCACTATATTGTTGACCCAAATCTTGAGCAATTTCAACAATGGCAGGCTATTGCCAATAACCAAATAAAACTTGTGACGTTAGCCCCTGAGCAGCCGGGAGGATTGGAATTGGTTCGTTATTTAAAAAAGAATGGCATTATCGCTTCGATTGGGCATTCCGATGCAACGTTCGAAGAAGTGATGGAAGCGATTGATGCTGGTGTCAATCATGTCACCCATCTTTTTAATCAAATGAGAGGCCTGCATCATCGCGAGCCGGGAGTTGTTGGCGCGGCCTTTTTAAAAGAAGAAGTAAAGGCAGAACTGATTGCAGACGGTGTTCATGTCCGTCCAGAAATGGTCGAATTAGCCTTTAAACTGAAACGAAAAGAAGGATTAATCTTAATTACCGATTCGATGCGCGCGAAATGTCTGAAAAATGGTCATTATGATCTAGGCGGGCAGGATGTTACTGTCCAAGATGGGAAAGCTGTTCTTGAAGACGGCACCCTTGCCGGCAGCATTTTAAGGCTGGGAGATGCTGTGAGAAACCTTCAGATTTTTTCAAGCTGTTCTTTGAGAGACGCGATTGAAATGGCGTCGGTCAACCCTGCGAAACAATTAAACCTTTATGATCGCAAAGGCAGTCTG